>JBCCCR010000047.1 GCA_039033415.1 Pseudomonadota bacterium
GTCCCGCGGAAAGGCGAGCATTATGCCACCATCGCGTACGAACCTGGGTCTGGCGACCGCTCGGCTTTTTGTTCCGCGCAAAAAAAACCTCCGGGCCAGCCGGAGGTTTTTTGTTTGCCGGCGTAAGGCCGGCGATTTCGGCATCGCGGGCGTTCGCACGCCCGCAGCGTTGGGCTAGGGGCCGGCGCCGATGTGCTTTTTGAAGAACTTCTCCATCGCCGTGTACAGCTCGATGCGGTTTTCCTCTTTGCTGAATCCGTGTCCTTCGTTGTCTTTCACCATCCACTCGTACGGCTTGTCGTGCTTCTCCATCTCCTTACGCAGACGGGTGGCATGCTCGTACTTAACGCGCGGGTCCTTGCGACCGTGCACGATGAAGATCGGCGCCTTGATCTTGTCCACGTGATTGATCGGCGAGGCCTCAGCCAGCATTTCAGCGTCCTTCTCCGGATCGCCAACCTGCTGCTTCATTTGCTCTTTGCCGAGATTCCAGGCCTTTGGCATGGTGTCGAACAGCAGACCGATGTCGACCACACCCACGTAGTTGACGCCACACTTATAGAGGTCCGGCGTGGTGGTTACACCGGCCATGGTGGCGTAACCACCGTAGCTGCCGCCGTAGATGCAGATGCGGTCGGAGTTGGCGATGCCTTCCTCAACCGCCCAGTTCACCGCGTCGGTGATGTCGTCCTGCATCGTGCGACCCCACTGACGGTAGGACGACTCGAGGTGCTTGCGACCGTAGCCGGTGGAGCCACGGAAGTTCATCTGCAGCACCGCATAGCCGCGGTTGGCCAGGAACTGGTGCTCAGAGTTGAAGCCCCAGAAGTCGCGCGCCCAGGGGCCGCCGTGCGGATTGACGATAAGCGGCAGGTCTTCGGTTTCACCATTGGTCGGCAGCGTCAGATAGCCGTGGATGGTCATGCCGTCCCGCGTGGTATAGGTGATGGCCTTCATCGGGGCCATGTCGTCCGGCTCGATCCAGGAGCGGGGCTCAGCCAGGAACTCCAGCTTCTGTGACTTACGGTCGTACAGGTAATAGCTACCCGGATCTTTGTCGCTGCTCGCGGAGACTACAAACAGATCTTCGTCTTTGTTAGCGCTCGTCAGCGAGACAACCAGATCAGGAAACGCCTTGTCGAGCGATTCGCGCATCTGGGTGTAGCTGTCGTCCAGGCCTTCCCAGCGGGGCTTGGAATCATAGTAGGTTGCGGCAACCACCTTCTCCTGGACGTCAGAGAAAATCAGGCCACCAGCGTCGACGGTCTCGTTGTGGAAAACCATGTCGCCGTAGGTTTTGGTTTCTGGATCGAAGCGGTAGATCGCCGCAGTGTCATGGTCTTTCTGCGAGCTCACGAACCAGTTGCGGTTGTCGTAGTCGAAACCCAGCGGCGTAAAGGCGTTGCGATCGTTCCACTCGAAGCGCGCAACCACTTCCCACTCGGAGTCTTCGTCTTTGCGATACCAGGCTTCCTGGAACAGCTTGTCCTGGGCGACTGCGCCTCGGATTTTGCCGTCGTGATCCGTGACCCAGCCCGCGACCGTACCCGGGTTGCGCTCGACCATTTTCATGCCGCCGTTGCGGACGTTCATCTTGTAAACGTCAGGCACACCCACGCGGCGCTGGTCATAAGAGATCAGTATGTGCTTCTTGTCGTCTTCGAGGGTGTCGAGCAGGGTCGGCGACGGAATTCCACCGGGCCCGGCGGAGTTGGCTTCCAGGGGATTGACCAGCGTCGTGATCCGGCCGCCTTTGCGGTCGACGGCGTACATCGAGATGGCCTCGATGCCGTCTGCATCCACGCCGAAGATGATTCGATCGTTGGAAACCCAGGTGTAGCCGGCAACGTCCTGGTCTTCCAAGGCCGTGATGAACTTGGACTTGGATCGATCTTTGAGGTCGATGATAGCCAGGTTGCGCCGATTATTGGCCGGCGCCAGGGCAGCTAGGTATTTGCCGTTTGGAGAGACGGACATCTGAGAGTACTGGGCGTTTTTGAAGAAATCTTCCACCGTGTACTGTTTTGCGATCGCTGACGTGGTGAGCAGCATCAGCGCTGCCATCGTTGTCACGACGCGTAGAGACTTACTTGTTACCTGCATCTGGGGTCCTCCTGAAATCTGAACTAAAGCAACAATTGCAACGAATTGAGGTGGCGTATTATAACGTCGCTGCCCGCGCTGTGCTGGGTCAATCGTCATGGCCGTCGAAACGCCCAGTTCTGCGTGATTACAATAGGTTAGCCGCCACTTAAGGGAACTTCTTGAGTACCGCCTTCAGTCTGCAACAGTCGCTGCTGGCCGTGATGCTGTCACTGGCGGGCCTTGGCTATGCCGCCTCCTTCCAGCGCTATCGCTTCGCGCTCGGCTGGCTGATCCTGCTGTGGCTGGCGCTGGGTCTGGGCGCGGGCCCGCTGTCCACCGGCCTGAACTTCGGCATCGAGCACGATGTGGTCCAGGTGGTCAACGGCTGGCTGCCCTGGAACCTGCTGGCGCTGGCTCTGCTGCCCCGAATTCCGCTCTTTTCCCGTGCGATCGTGGCGATCCTCGTCCTGCTGGCCCTGCAGCAGGTCATTCCGCTGATGATCGACGCTGACGATCTAGCCCGCCGGCTGACCCTCAACCAGTGGCTGGTGAGCTGGCTCCCAGCGGGTGCGCATCCCTATCTGCTGCCGCTCGAACCCAAGCTGCTGACCGTGGCGTGCCTGGCCTTTTTTGTTCGGTGGCAGAAGAGCCACAGCTCGTCGGAGCTGTTTCTGTTTCTGCTGAGCTGCGCCATGCTGATGGCAAGCCTGCGACCGGCGCTGATCTATCCCTGCTTTCTCGCCGCCTGCGCCTGCATGATGCTCGGCGTGCTGTTGGCGTCCCACGACATGGCGTTTGTCGACCCGTTGACCCGACTCAAAAACCGTCGCGCGCTGGACAACGCCATGAAAACGCTGTCTGGCAACTTTGCGATAGCGATGCTGGATATCGATCACTTTAAGAAGGTCAACGATCGCTTCGG
Organism: Pseudomonadota bacterium; assembly: GCA_039033415.1. Taxonomy (NCBI): domain Bacteria; kingdom Pseudomonadati; phylum Pseudomonadota; species Pseudomonadota bacterium. Next base: position 3,008 of record JBCCCR010000047.1, read on the forward strand.
ACACGATTTTGGCGATCAGGTCTTGAGGATGGTCGCGGCGCGGGTACGCCGGCTGCGGCTTTGTCAGCCCTACCGATATGGTGGAGAAGAGTTCTGCCTGGTGTTTCGTGGGCGGTCGTTGGTGGAGGCGAAGAAACGCTGCGAAAAAATTCGCGAGGAAATCTCTAGCCGACCGGTAGCGATGCGCGGCGTGGGCCGCCCACAGCGTAAGCCCCTGAAGAAATCGGCCTACCGCCAGAAGGTGCCTAGCGTAAAAGCCACCGTGAGCATCGGCTTGGCTCACAGCAGCAAGCACGCGGGCGACGCGCAGACCGTGGTGGCGGCAGCCGATAAAGCGCTTTATCGCGCCAAAAAAGGTGGGCGAAATCGGGTTGAGGTGTCACGCTGAACTTTCTGGACCCATGGCTTGCGGGAGCGCAGGAAACGGCCGTTATGGAATCAACGGGGCACTATCGCGGTCACATCTTTGTGTTGGAAAGCATTTGGCCATTCGTTCGTCGCAAATCAGCATGGGCTGTCGGTCCGATCCTGCTGGTCCTGGGCCTGTGCGCTGGCCCGGCGGCGGCCGATCCGTTGCAGGTGCACCGTTATCACCTGACGATCAGCGAAGACCTCAAGACGCTGGCCGTGCGAGCCGAGCTGGCGAGCCGCATGAGGACAATCCGGTCACGCAATAGCAGCACGGCAGAGTTTGTCAGCGGTGTCAAAAGCTGCGCAGGCCAACCGCTGAAGCGGGCAGGGCGCAATATCGAGCTGCCGTCCAGCGTCTCGTGTGTGACGTATCGATTCGACCTGGCCGGCGCTGATGCGAGCGAGCGCCGCAGCTGGGTCAGACTCGCGCCTTCGAATCTGCTGATCAAGCCGTCGGACTGGCTGTTCCGACCGAGAGTCTCCGCCGACAGTGAGCTGGAGCTAACGATCGACCTGCCGCCAGGCGTCATACTTTCGGTTCCCTGGCCCGCCGGCGACAGCCCCGGTACCTATCGCCTGACCGCGTCCCCGGCGAGCTCGAAGGCGCTGCTGGCCTTGGGGACTTTTGAGCAGCGGGAGATCGCCGTGCCCGGCGCGCTGCTGCGCGCCAGCTTCCTGCGTGACGACGTTGGCCCGATGGACGTTGACAAGATCAGCGCCTGGCTGAAGCAGGCAGCCAGCGGCGTAGCCCTTGCGCACGGCCGTTTTCCCAACCCCAACCCGCAGGTGCTGGTGGTCCCGGTGCGCGGGAGCCGCAGCTCGCCGGTGCCGTTCGGGCGGGTTATCCGCGACGGCGGCGAGGCGGTCCAGTTTTTTGTTGACCCGGACCGGTCGCTCGACGATCTACTGGGTGATTGGACGGCCACCCACGAGTTTGCGCATCTTCTCCTGCCGTACGTTAAAGACCGCTGGGTGTCTGAGGGATTTGCGAGCTACTACCAGAACGTTCTGATGGGCCGGAGTGGCTATTACACCGAGCTCAAAGGCTGGATTAAGCTGCACGCAGGCATCGAGCGGGCGCGGGCCGTCCGACCGCTGATGAGCCCCGTGGCCACCTCGGGGCGGGGGCGCAAACCTCGCATGATGGTGTACTGGAGCGGCTCGGCTCTGGCGCTGCTCGGCGATGTGCGCCAGCGACAGCTCAGCGGAGGTGAGGAAAGCCTGGAGGTTGTGTTGGGGCGAATGGCGGACTGCTGTCTGCCGTCAGCAGAGACCTGGGATGCGGAGCGCTTCTTCGCGCGCCTGGATGAACTTTCCGAGCACAAGGTTTGGATGGCTTTATACCGGCAGCACGCCAAGAGCCCGGGCATTCCCGATCTGACCAAGCTCTATCAGCAGCTGGGTATCGAGGTGGACGCGGACGGCGGACTCACGCTGGATGACAACGCGCCCCAAGCTGACCTCCGACGTGCGCTGATGGGTCCAGCCCCGACCGCAGCGACCGTCAGCCGCTGACGGTCGGCGTTGCCTTGGTGAGGCCGATCGCGCACCATGCTGGGAGAAGCATGGTTTAACCTGATACACCCATGAGCCACCTCAAGTTTGCCCTGGTGCTGGGTGGCTGTATGGGCGCTGCGTCATTCGGGATCGATTCCCTGGCGCCGGTCCTGCCGCTGCTGGCGGGCGAGTTCGGCATCAGCGCCGGCCAGAGCCAGCTCGCGCTGACGCTGGGTATGCTGGGCTTTTCCCTCGGCCAGATTCCCGCCGGCATCGCTTCGGACCGCTACGGTCGCCGGCTCGTGCTCTACAGCGCGCTATCGGTGTTTTCGCTCACCTCTTTAGCTGCCATGGCGCTCTCCGACTTCAGCTCCTTGCTGGCCTTGCGAGCGATCCAGGGACTGTCGCTCGCCGGTTTGGCCGTCAGCGCCCGAGCGATCGTTCGAGACGTGGCCAGCGGGGTCGACGCAGGCGCGCTGATGTCGTCGGTGACCACGGTCATGGCGACGGCAACCGTGGCGGCGCCCCTGGTCGGTGGATTTTTCGGCGCCCATTTCGGCTGGCGTTCGGCGTTCCTGGTGATGGCCGCGTACGGCATTGTGTGTCTGCTGCCGGTGCGCAGCGTGGTGCCTGCGGCTGGGCGCCGTCCCCGGCAACCGTCACCCTGGCGTCAGCTGGGGGTGAGCGTTCGCTCTTTTGTCAGCAACCGCCAGAGTGTGCGGGGTGTGCTGGTCAACGCGGCGGCCTTCAGCGGCCTCTTCGGATTCATGACCGCGGCAGCGGGCGTGGCCAACGACGTCTACGCGCTGCCCCAGTGGATGCTCGGTCCGGCGATTGCGCTGATTCCCCTGATGCTGGTAGCGGCTTCTCAAATCAGTCGCCGCATCGTGCGATCGCTCGGCCTGCGGCGACAGGAACGCCTCGCCGTAGGCCTGCTGGCGCTCGCATCGGTTGGGCAGCTGCTCGCTATCTCGCTCGGAACACCGCCGCTGGCCCTGGTGTGGGGTCTGGCGATGTTCTACGCGCTGGGCTTTGGTCTGCTCATGCCGGTGGTGACCGCGCTGGTGCTCGATCCGCAGCCGCGTTCTGCGGGTTTTGCGGCCGCCATTTTGGGGACCAGTCAGTCGGCTGCCGGGGCCACCGCGTCGGTGCTGATGGCCGCCACCTACAATCAGTCGGTGGTACCGCTTTGCGTCTTGATGGGCGCCGCGGGTCTGCTCGCGGGCGGCGCTCTGCTGGCCCTTGGAGGTCGCCAGCCCGGCTGAGGTCGCCCGCCTCTTTGATTACGCCCTGAAACCCCTACAGTTTGCCTGGTGGCGGCCGATAGTTTGGCTAGATCACAAGAGTCAAACGGCAAGTCATGTCCAACAGCACTGCAGTCAAGCCTCCCACTCAGGCCCCGGTCGCCGCCGAAGGCCCGGCTGAAAAAGAAAAAATTCCCGCCCAGCCGGCGAGTAACGACGGCGAAGATGCGCTGGCCAAACTGCTCGTCGCCGACGGCATCATCACGCAGAAGGACCTCGAAAAAGGTCAGCGTGTCGTCGCCAAGCTCGGGCGTGAATCCACCGTGCTGGCGGTCCTCAAGCAGATGGGGGTGGTGAACGAGGAGCAGATTTGCGACGTCTGCAAAAACCACCGCTTCGAGCTGCCGCTGGGCGACCTCCTCATGGAGATGGGCTACATCTCACGCGCTGAACTTCGCGTGGCGCTGAAGATCCAGAAATCGTCGTCCAAGGGCGAAAAGCTGGGCGAGATCCTGGTCAAGAAGCGGGTCATCAAAGAAAAAGACCTGGCCCGGATTCTGGCCAGTCAGGTGGGTATGGATTTTGTTGAGCTCAATGTCTCGGATTGCGACGACATCTGGGTGGAAAAAATCTCCGCGGAGAAAGCAATCCAACACGGGCTGTTTCCGATCAAGGAGGTTGACGATCAACTGTTGGTCGCGTTCTCAGATCCGCTGAGCGAGTCTTCACAGACGGCGGCCGGTCAGCTGTTTCAGCATCCGATCCTGCCGGCGGTGACCACGCAGAGCGCCATCCGCAACGCTGCTGCCGCACTGGGTCGGCGGCGCAGCCGGCAGTCGGTCATGGCCCACGAGATCGACAAATCCAGCCCCCAGGGATTGGTCGATTCCATGATCCAGTCGGCGGTGGCTCGCGGCGCCAGTGACCTGCATATCGAACCGCTAAAGGATCGCGTCCGGGTGCGTTTCCGCATCGACGGCGTGCTGCGTGAACACGCTGATTTTGGCCACGATAAGCTACCGGCCGTCGTGTCCCGGCTGAAGGTATTGGCCGAAGCCGACATTTCCGAGCGCCGCCGCCACCAGGACGGCCGCGTCCTGTTTGAAGATCCCAAGTCGGGCGCCGTATTCGATATGCGCGCATCGTTTTATGTCACCGTCCACGGCGAGGCGGTGGTGCTGCGGGTGCTGAACAACAACAACACCGTACTGGACATGTCGCAGCTCGGCATGTCGCCGGCGATGCAGGAGCGGTTCAAGTACCAGGGTCTGGATACGCCGAGCGGCGTCATCATCGTGACCGGACCGACCGGATCGGGCAAAACGACCACGCTCTATAGCTGCGTCAACCATCTGAATAACGAAACCACCAGCATCATCACGGCTGAGGATCCGGTGGAATACGTGGTGGACGGGATTTCCCAGTGCTCACTCAACAACAAGCTCGGACTGACCTTCGAGGAGTCTCTCAGACACATGGTGCGGCAGGATCCGGACGTGATTGTGCTGGGCGAGATCCGCGACGCCTTTTCCGCTGAGAGCGCCATCCAGGCCGCCCTGACCGGCCACAAGGTGCTGACCACCTTCCACACGGAAGACAGCATCGGCGGGCTGCTGCGCCTGCTGAATATGGATATCGAGGCGTTTCTTATTTCCTCGACCGTGGTTTGTGTCGTCGCGCAGCGGCTGATTCGACGAAATTGCCCCGACTGTTCAACGCCGGTCGAACCGGAGTCTCGCGATCTGCAGCTGATCGGCTGGTCCGCCAAAGACGCTGAGGGTGGCGACTTCCGCGCTGGCGCCGGCTGTGAGTCGTGCCATTACACCGGCTACCGCGGACGGGTTGCGGTCTTCGAAATCCTGGTGCTGACCGAGGCTGTGCGTGACGCCATCATCGCGCGCCGGACCTCAGCCCAGATTCGCCAGATCAGTGTCGAAACCTCCGGGCTGGTCACACTGCTTGAAGACGGGCTCGAAAAGGCCGCCCGTGGACTCACGACGCTTGAAGAGGTGCGCCGGACGCTACCGCGGCTCAGCTCACCTCGACCCCTCATGGAACTCAAAAGACTGACAGGAAATTTGCAATGACCCAGGCCGCCTCCCTCGTAGATATGATCAACGCCAAGCTCGCTTCCGGAGAAGTCGAGCTGCCGGTATTCGACGACGTTGCCGTCAAGGTATACCGGGCCGTTCGCAAGGACGACCTGAGCGCCGACCAGATATGCCAGCTGATGGAGGAGGACCCGGTGCTTGTCGCCGAGGCATTGCGAACCGCCAATTCGTCGTTCTTCTCCGGCCTTGGTGCCGTAACAACCCTGCGTGAGGCAATGGTGCGGGTTGGGGCAAAACAGGTTGCGGCGCTGGCGCTGGCGGCCGCTCAGAAGCGTCTCTACAGTCAGTCGAACGGCGTCTTTAAGTCGCGCCTCGAAACGCTCTGGGCCCATACCTGTGCCGTTGCGATGGGGTCTCGATGGGTCGCCCGAAAGGCTGGCTACCTAAGTCTTGCTGACGAGGCCTATGTCGGCGGTCTGCTCCACGACGTCGGCAAGGTGTCGCTTCTGGCCATTATCGAAAGCCTGGTGGAGGACGAGTCTGCTGGCGTCGAAATCTCTGAGCACGTGGTCGACGTCACGCTCAAGCAGCTTTACCCAGACCATGGGGCCAAGTTGCTGGAGCTGTGGAACCTGCCCGAAAGCTTCCAGGACGTTGTTGCCCAACAGGAGTCCAGCTCCTTCGACGAGGGCAACGTCGTGCTCAGCATCGTCAGGCTGGTGGACAAAGCCTGCGCCAAAGAGGGCATCAGCGACTATCCGGATCCCAGCATCAGCCTCGAGACCACCCGCGAGGCCCAGGTGCTCAACGTCAACGACATCGTGCTGGCCGAGCTCCAGATTGTGGTAGAGGACGCCGCCAGCGAGGCAACCAGGGAGGCAGCGTAATGCTAGAAGCAGCCCAAGCAACCGAACCGCCGGCGGGACCCCCGCAGGAATTTTTCGACGCCCTTTCCGCGGCAATCACCGCAGAGATTGAATCGGGCGAGCTGGAGCTACCCCTGCTGCCGACCTCGGCCATGCAGGTATTCCACCTCGCCAGCGACGCTGACGCCGATATTGGCAAGGTCGCCGGCATGATTGAAACCGATCAGAAGCTCGCCACCGGCGTGCTTCGTGTCGCCAACTCTGTCGCCTACAGCCCCCGCCAGGAGATTGTCACGCTGCGCCAGGCCATCATGCGGCTGGGGCTGAAGTCCCTGTGCGAAATTGTGCTGGGGGCGGCCTTCAAGGCCACCGTGTTTTCCGACGATCGCTACATGGAGCCGATGGAGCGCTACTGGCGCACCGGCATCGGCGCGGCTCTCTGGGCCAAGGAGCTGGCGCGGCTGCGGCGGAAGAATGTCGAGACCGCCTACCTCTGCGGCATGCTGCACAACGTCGGTCAGCCGATGACGCTGAAGATCATTTCGGGCATGGACGACGCGCCAGCCTTTGACGATGCGCTCAGCGAGGTGATCGGCCGCCATGCAATCCAGGTCGGCGGCATCCTGGCCGACCGTTGGCAGCTGCCCGAGGTGGTAAAGACCTGTATCACCTACCACGACAATTTCGAGGCGGCGGAGAATTATCGCGACGAGGCCTGTGCGGTTCGGGCGGCGGTGGAGCTGCTGAACAGTTCCAGCGAAGAGGACGAAGACCCGGCGGCGCTGCTGATGCCTCAAGCGTGTTTTCAAGAGCTGAATATCTACCCTGATGATCTGGCCGGCCTGCTCGAACAGCGGTCCCGGCTGGCGCTTGCCCTGGAGTCGTTCTAATGAGTGATGTGCCCTACGATTTTGTCATCATCGGCTCTGGTCCCGCCGGTCAGAAAGCCGCAATCCAGGCATCCAAGAAAGGGTGCCGGGTCGCCCTGATCGAGCGCGACCGTCAGGTTGGCGGCAGCTGCGTTTACCGCGGCACTATCCCCAGCAAGACCCTGCGCGAAAACGCGCTCCAGCTGGCTCGGGCGAGTCAGTGTCAGCAGGCGGTCACGGTGCAGGTCGAACAGCACGCGCCGATGAATCATTTGATGTCTCGCCTGCAGCAGGTGCTCGACAGCCATGATCACCTGATCGCCGACCAGCTGGGTCGTAACGGGATTACCTGCATTCATGGTCGTGCGACCTTCAAAAACCCACATGAAGTGGCGGTGACCCGGGTCGACGGCACGAGCGATACGCTCACCGGCAAGCACGTGGTGATCGCCACCGGATCAAGACCGAGATCGCCCGACGACATTCCGGTGGATCATGAATACATCCTGGACAGCGACTCAGTCCTGTCGATGTGCTACCTGCCCGAGTCCATGCTGGTCCTCGGAAGCGGCGTTATCGCCTGCGAGTACGCGTCGATCTTTGCGCTCCTCGGGGTGAATGTCACGATGGTAGATCGGTTTGCCAGCCCGCTGGGATTTCTGGATCCCGACCTGTCCGCAAGATTCCAGGATTCGTTCGAGGCATTCGGCGGTCGTTTTGTGGGCAACGCCAAAGTTTCGGATATCTACTGGGATGGTGCCTGTGAGGTGGTCGCCAGGATGGACAATGGCCTGCAGCTCAGCGCCGAAAAGGCCCTGTTTGCCCTCGGCCGGATGGCCAACGTTGACTCGCTCGGACTGGCGGCGGCCGGCCTCGAGGTCAATCAGTACGGCATCCTCGACGCGGATGAAAACTGTCAGACGAAGGTCCCGCACATCTATGCGGTTGGAGACGTGATCGGCGCGCCGGCGTTGGCTTCAAGCTCCATGGATCAGGGACGGCGCGCGGTCCGTCATGCGCTGGGACTACCTCCAGGTGCTCCGGCCCATACCATCCCGTCTGGGATCTACACGATTCCCGAGATTGCCAGCGTGGGCCTGACCGAGCTACAGGCTCGGAAGGAGTACGGCTCGGTCAAGGTTGCCAAGGTGGATTTTGCTGAGGTAGCCCGCGGACAGATTGCCGGGATCCAGGACGGGCTCCTTAAGATGGTCTCCGATCCGGAAGGAAAGTACCTGCTCGGCTGTCAGATTGTCGGGGAGGGCGCCACCGAGCTGATTCATTTGGCGCAGATGGCGCTGGTGTCTCAGCAGCCGGTCGACATTTTTGTGGAAAATATATTCAATTTTCCGACGCTGGCGGAGGCGTATCGCATCGGCGCGCTGGCGGTCATTGCCCAGCGCGGTGCCGCCAACGACGAATCGTCGCTGGCCGCGGTGGTCTAAGGCTGCAGAGGTTGGTCGCCGCGGCTCTAGAAGCCGCGGCACGCGTTGAAATTTGCCGCTGACGCCACAATACTTGGCCGCTGGATCATCGCCAATCGGGAAGCCAATGCCAAAAATCACCTACGTTGCCCACGACGGAACCCGCACAGAGCAAGACGTGCCGGTGGGCTGGAGCGTCATGGAAGGGGCCGTGCAGAACAACATCGACGGCATTGACGCCGATTGTGGCGGCTGCCTCAGCTGCGCGACGTGCCATGTATTTGTCGACTCGGCCTGGGTCTCCAAGCTTCCACCGAAGGAAGATCTTGAGGACGACATGCTCGATTGTGCTGCCGTGGACCGCGAGGACAACAGCCGTCTGAGCTGTCAGCTGACGGTGACCGAGGAGATGGACGGCCTGGTGGTCACGCTGCCCGAGTTCCAGAGCTAAGCCGGCCACGGCGCTACATCAGGAACAATCGGTGACCGATGAACTACAGCGCTTCGGCGAGCTGCTGAGCAGCCGCCGGACCGTCAACTTTTATGAGCCTAAGCCCGTCGATCATGGACTGATCCACGACGCGGTTGAGGTGGCACGCTGGGCGCCCAATCACCGGCTGACCCAACCCTGGAAGTTTTTTCACCTGGGCCCCCAGACCCGTTCGGTCATCATCGACCTGGCTGTCGAGCTGGCGGTGAAAACCAAAGGTGACGCCGCGGGGGCCGCCAGACGAGAGCGGCTTCAGGCGGTGCCGGAATGGCTGGCGGTGGCGAGCCGCATTTCCGACGACACGCTGCTGGACATGGAAGACTACGCCGCCACCTGCTGTGCGGTGCAGAACCTGATGCTCTACCTGCACACCGCAGGCATTGGCACCAAGTGGACCAGCGGTGCCGTCACCCGAGAGCCCGGGACGCTGGAGGCGCTCGGTTTGCACCCCGATGAATATCGGGTCGCTGGTCTGATCTGGATCGGGTACGCCAGGCAGCAAACCGAATCGAACCGGGGCCCGCTGAACGAGGTCTTTTCTCAGCTGGCCTGACATGACGGCCGCCGACGATCAGCCGGCTGCGGACCAAAGCCTCAGGGCGCGAGCGCACGAGCTCACTATGACCCACACCATCGTGTTTGGAAATGAAAAGGGCGGCACCGGAAAGTCCACCCTCGCCATGCACGTGGTGGTGCAGCTGTTGCGCCAGGGCCATGCGGTTGCCGTGATTGACCTCGACAGCCGGCAGCGCTCCGTGACCCGTTTTCTAGAAAACCGACAGAACTATGCCAGCGGTCGAGGCCTGACCCTGCCACAGCCGGCCTGGCTGGCCCCACCGGCCTCCAACCGCCGCGAGTCTCAGGCCAATGCCGATGCAGAGGAACAGGCGAACCTGCAGCAGGCGCTCGAACAGCTGAAGCCGGGCGCCGACTATCTTGTCATCGACTGCCCGGGCGGTCACACGCATTACTCACAGCTGGCTCACGCGCTCGCCGACACGCTGGTGACGCCGCTGAACGACAGCTTTGTCGATCTTGATCTTCTAGGCGAAGTCTCAGCCGATACGTTTGAGGTGACCCGCCTCAGCCACTATGCGGAGATGGTGTGGCAAAGCCGCAAGTTTCGCTCCGCCAGCGAACTGCCGCCGATGGACTGGATCGTTACGCCGAATCGGGTGGGGCAGCTGAACTCGCGCAACAACGAGCGGGTCGAGGGCGTCTTGAATGCGCTGCGCAAACGGCTGATGTTTCGCTTTGAACGTGGCCTGTCGGAGCGGGTCATCTATCGCGAGCTGTTTGTCAGTGGCCTGACACTGATGGACCTGGCGGAGATCCCCGGTGAAGGACTGACGCAACTCTCGCACCTCGCGGCGAGGGAGGAGGTTCGACGCCTGGTCGATCGGCTGAGGCTGTCGTGAACGCCGCTACGACCGAGGCAGTCGACAGCAGCCAGCGCTCCCTGCGCAACCTGAAAATCTACATGAGCGCTCAGGTGCTCGACCTGCATGGACTGTGGATCCACCGGGTCGCGCTCGGCTGGGTCACCTGGGTGGAAACGGAGTCTGAGTTTTGGGTGGGCATGATCGCCTTCGCTCAGTTCATCCCCGTCGTGTTTCTCGGCCCGCTCTTCGGGGTGCTGGCCGACCGCCTCGATCGGCGCTACTGCGCTATCGTGCTGAATCTGACGCTGACCGCAATCGCCACTGTGATGACAGTGGCCAGCTTCGCCGGCTGGCTCGACATCTGGGTCATCCTGGCGCTGTCTTTGCTGCAGGGCATTGCTGCCGGCGCGTATTCACCCATTCGCATGTCGCTGGTCGCCAACCTGCTGGCGATGGAGCACCTCGCACGAGGTATCGCGATCAACAGCCTGGCCTTCAACGCTTCGCGATTCCTGGGGCCGATGTTCGCCGGTCTGATTATCGTGACGTGGAACGTTTCCTGGGCCTTTGTCATCAACGCCGTCAGCTACTTTTTTATGCTGCTGGCCCTGCTGGCGGTTCAACCGCTGACGCGTCGAGAAGCCGGCGGTGAACGTCGCCAGGTGCTCGATGAGCTGCTGGAGGGGCTGCGCTACGCGCTGGACCACGAGCTGATTCGATCGATGCTGTATCTGGCGATTACGGTCTCGATCTTCGGCCGCGGGGTCCTGGAGCTGCTGCCCGCGTTCGCGGACGGTGTCTTTGGTCGCGGCGCGGTGGGCTTGGCCTGGCTGACGTCTGCCAGCGGCGCCGGAGCGATTGTTGCGGGCCTTTGGCTGGCGCGGCGGGGCGGTCGGCCGCTGAAGATGATTGCGCCGCTGTCGGCGGCCGTATCCGGGCTGGTGGTCATCGCGTTTGCGCTGAACCAATCCTTCGAGGTGGGCCTGGTGTTGACGGCGTGCCTGGGCTTTTTCTTCTCCACGTTCGGCATTACCGTCCAGAGTCTGCTCCAGACGCAGGTTGACGACGCCTTTCGGGGGCGGGTCAGCAGTTTCTGGGGGGTTTTTGGCATCGGCGGCTCAGCGCTGGGCGCGTTTCTTCTCGGCGCCATGGCGCCAAAGCTTGGGCTCAGCGTTGTGAGCGTCGTTTCGGGCGTTTTGTGTATTGCTCTCTGTTTCCCCGTTTCGGCCCGTATCCTTCGACGAATTCGCTGATCAAATCGGCTAAGATGGCGCGCTGTCCGCACCGCAATCGGTCTTAATTTTCCTGGAGGAACTATGCCTGTTGAACAGACCCTGGATGTCGCCGTCGGTGATATCACCATGAAGATGTTTGTCTGCGCTCCTGATTCGGATGGCCCGGCGCCTGCTGTGCTGGTGGGCCACGCGTGGGCTGGGCAAACGGAATTTGAAAAGAACAAGGCACGACAGGTTTCGCAGCTGGGTTACGTCGGCGTGGCGATGGACCTCTACGGCGATGCCAAAACCGGCGGCAGTGTCGAGGAGAATTCGGCGCTGATGCAGCCGCTGCTGGAAAACCGCGGCGAGCTGCAGGCCCGGCTGCACGCCTCGCTGGCCGCGGCTGCAGCGCTCGAGAGCGTAGATGGCGCCAAGATCGGAGCCATGGGCTATTGTTTCGGTGGTCTTTGCGCGTTGGATCTGGCCCGCAGCGGGGCAGACGTACGCGGCGTGATTTCGCTGCACGGCCTGTTTGTCCCGGCAGATAACCTGGACAACCCCCAGATTGCTGCCAAGGTGCTGGCCCTGCACGGGTGGGACGACCCCATGGTCAAGCCCGACCAGGTCCTGGCGCTGGCTGACGAGATGAACGCCGCCGGCGCGGACTGGCAGCTGCACGCTTACGGCGGCGCGATGCACGCGTTTACCAATCCGGAAGCCAACGATCCAGACTTTGGCACGGTCTACAGCCCCAGCGCCGACCGACGGGCGTGGGAAACCACCTGCAACTTCTTCGCTGAGGTCTTCGGCTAAAAGCTAACTCGGATTGTCGAGCAGGTAGTTCTGGTACTCGGCCCGCAGCGGCTTCTTGTCGATCTTGCCGGTGGCGGTCAACGGAATACTGTCCACGGCCAGGATCGCGTCGGGCAGCTGCCAGCGAGCAAACTCCTCCGCCAGCAGCTCGGTGATGGCGTTGGCGTCCAGGGTTTTGCCTTCCCCTAGCTGCACGAGCAGCACCGGTCTTTCGTCCCATTTGGGATGCGTTGCGCCGATGCACGCCGCCAGCGCGACGTCCGGATGGGCAATTGCGGCGTTTTCGAGATCCGCTGAGCTGATCCACTCACCGCCGGACTTGATGACGTCCTTAGCGCGATCGGTGATGTTCATAAAACCGTATTCGTCGATGGTGGCGATGTCGCCGGTGTCGAACCAGCCGTTGTTATCGAGGGCAGTCTCGGCCTCACCGTAGTACCGTTCGACGACCCAGGGCCCGCGCACCAGCAGGCGGCCAAATGTCTGACCATCGTGGGGCAGGATGTTGTCATCGTCGTCGACGATTTCCATGTCGACGCCAAACGGGACCCGGCCCTGCTTGCAGCTCAGGTCATAAGCCTCGTCAGCGGTGGCTGGCGGTGGCATGGAACCACTCACGCGGTTAACCGTTCCGAGCGGACTCATCTCGGTCATACCCCAGGCGTGCAGTACGGCGACATCAAACTCTTTGTCGAAGGCTTCGATCATGGAACGCGGTGCCGCGGAACCTCCGATGACCACCTCCTTTAGGTCCGGCAGGCTGCCGCTGGTGCTCCGCAGGTGATCCAGCAGCATGGACCAGACGGTGGGCACAGCGGCAGCGAAGTTGCAGCGTTCCTCCGTGAGTAACGTCGCCATCGACGCACCGTCCATATGGGGTCCGGGCATGACCATCTTAGCGCCGGCCATGGGTAGGCCGAATGCCAGCCCCCAGGAATTGGCGTGAAACATTGGCACCACCATCATGACGCAATCAGCACTCCCGACATTCATGGCGTCTTTGCTGGTGGCGCCGTAGGCGTGCAGGACGTTGCTGATGTGGGAGTACAACACGCCTTTGGGATTGCCGGTGGTGCCCGACGTGTAACACAGGGAGGACGCGTCATCCCCGTTGACCTGGATCCACTCACACGACTGCGCGCGATCCGCCAGCAGTGTCTCGTAGCAGTGCCAGTTGTCCGGCAGGTCGTCTGGCATGTTGTCCGGACCGGTCATGACGACCACGTGCTTGACGGTCGGCAGCTTGTCGGCCAGCGCCTGGATCAGCGGCACGAAGGTCAGGTCGACCATAATGACCTGGTCCTCGGCGTGGTTGACGATATAGACAAGCTGTTCGGGAAACAGACGGGGGTTGAGCGTGTGGGCGACCGCGCCGAGGCCCATGATGGCGAACCAGCTTTCCAGGTGGCGATAGGTGTTCCAGGCCATGGTGCCGATGCGGTCACCCTTCTTCACGCCTAGCTCCGCTAAGGCGTTGCCGAGCTGGCCGGTTCGCTTCCAGGTTTCCCGATAGGTTTGTCGGTGGATTCCCCCTTCGACCGTGTTCGACACAACTTGCTGACTACCGTGCCAGCGCGCCGCGTGCTCCAGTAAGGACACCAGATTGATCGACGACGACTGCATTAATCCGCGCATAACGCTTCCCCTTAGCCATGATCTTGCGCAAGTGTGGCTGTGGGAGGCGTGCACTGCAACCGTGCTGGGACGCGCTTGCGGGATGGGGAGCCGTTGGGTCACGACGCTATCACTCCGATGCGGCCGGTCGCACTTTAAGTCGAAAAAATCGAACAATGCGATCAGATTAAACGGTTTTACCTGTCCAGGATGCAGCGGCATCATAGCCCAACACATCCACGGAGAGCCGCTATGTTTGATGCTCAGAATTTCTTTGCGGGCCCCGGCGCAGACACCACGGTTGATAGCTTCCAGCCCGTATTCCACGATTCAGTTCACACTCTGAATCACTGCTCAGCCGTTGTTCATCGGCTCGCGGTGGCGGGGGGGCTGAAAGGGCTTGGTGCCATTGCCTGGCGGGTATACCAGCGCTATCGCGTCAGCCAGTCCATGCAGATTCAGCACCAGCGTTCGCAGGTAGCAACCGGTTACCGGCAGGCGCCTGAGGCGACCGACAGCGTTGCCTGGATGCAGCTTTCACGCTACGAGTTCGACGCGCTGTGGGAAGAGCGCTCGACGCTCAGCGAGGCTGCTGGCTTGCTGCCGCTGCGTTCCCTGACGGCCGCTTTTGCCGACAGCCATGGTGTCGACTCCGTCGACGGGTTGTTGATGATGCTGGCCGAGGCAGATTTGATCGATGAGGACGCGCCCAACTGCGAGCTGCTTTTGCAGTCTCAATCCGCCCGGCAGGTGGCAGCGGTTGTGGGGTCACCCGAAGCGGCCGTATCGGCCCTGGCAGCGGCTCTGATTGCGGTCGATTCACAGGCGACCCGAGGTAACACCTGGATCGATCAGCTCAGCGCCGCCCTGGCGCTGCCTGACGGCCTCACCACCGGCCTGCGCATCCGCCTGCACGACGCGCCCGCCGTGCCTCTTACTAACTAGCTCTCTCCCAGCAACGGGCCGGTGCTCGGGCGCGACTTAGGTCATCGCGCCTCGGTGCCGGCTCGTCTGCTTTTTCCCGGTCCAAAGCGACTGCTGCTTGTCGGCGGCATTGTGCGATAAACTTTTCCCGTTAATCGCGTTCTCAAGAACTCGGACTATGATGTTGACTCATGGATGATCACGTAATACGCGCGGCGGCGCAGGAGCCGGAGATTGCGCTGCCCAAGCTCAGGCTGACCAGTCAGGTGCTGAACGGGATCTTCACCGATCGCGGGTTCCTGGCGGTGACGCTCATCTACGGCATCGGCGTTAGTCTGCTGACGCTGGCGCTGCCGATTTCCGTCCAGGTGTTGATCGGTGCGGTGGCCAACACCGCCGTGGTGCGCTCGGTGATAGTGCTGGCTATTGTGCTGTTCGCCCTGCTGGCGCTGTCGGGCCTGCTTGTCGCCATGCAAACCTATGTGCTGGAGCTCTTCCAGCGGCGCTTCTACGGGCGTATGACCTCGGAGATTGCGGTCCGCACGCTGTATTCCGAGACCGTGTCTTTTGAACGGATCAGCCGCGAAGGCCTCATCAATCACTACTTCGAGATCGACGTGATTTTAAAGAGCCTGCCGTCGCTGCTGTCCAACGGGCTGGCGCTGGTGCTGCAGACGCTCGTCGGCTACGCGGTCGTGTCCTTCTACCACCCGGTATTCCTATTCTTCTGCGTGGCCCATGCGCTGCTGGTCTACCTGATTTGGCGTCATGCTGACTCCGGCGCGGTGAGGACCGTGATCGAGCTGTCGAGCGCTAAGCACGATACGGCGCGCTGGCTCGAAGGCCTGGCGCGTAACCATCGGCAGTTCAAGTCCGGCAGAGGCATGCGCTACGCCCTCAATCGAACCAACGGGCTCATCGATGACTACGTCCGAAAGCATCAAAAGCACTTCAGCTATTTTTTCTCCCAGCATATCGGCCTGCTGACGCTCTACGCGGCAGGCAGCGCGGTTGTGCTCGGCGTCGCCGGCTGGCTGGTGATCCAGGGGCAGTTGAGCCTCGGCCAGCTCGTGGCGGCCGAGCTGATTCTCGGCGCGATCTTTGCCGGGCTGTCGCGCTTTAGCTATTACCTGGAGCTTTATTACGGGATTCGGGGGTCGCTGGACAAGCTGGCGCGTTTCTACCAGGTCAAGCTTGAGGAGCACCGCGGTGATCAGCAGATCGATGACTGGGAGCCGACTGCGGTATTTGACCGGGTCGAGGTCAATCAGCGTGGCCGGTTCTACCACCTGACTGGCGAATTCCCGGCGAATTCGCACACGCTGGTCGCCACTGAGTGCGCCGGGATTTCCTTGGCGGTACGGGACCTGCTCTGGGGTGCGCGCCGGCCTGAATCCGGCAGCGTGACGCTCGACGGTCACGAAGTGAGAGACTTTGCGCCACAGCGGCTGCGGGATCGAATTATGGTTGTTGCAGACCCGCTGATCTTCGAGTGCAGCATTGCGGGCTATCTTCAGATCGGCAAGTCGGACATCAGCCGCGCGGCCATGCGGAATTTGCTGGAAACTGTCGGCCTGGCTCACGTGATCGATCAGCTTGAGGAAGGTCTTGACACCCGGCTCAACGACGCGGGGCTGCCGTTGTCCAACAGCGAGATTCTGCGGCTTAAGATAGCCCAGGCGCTCGCCTCGGAACCGAAGTTTCTCATTATGAGCCCCGCCTGCGATGTGCTGCGCCTGAGCCGTCGGCGGCAGATCCTCGAGCACGTCAAGAAAATGCGCGACACAACGCTGATCGTTTTCACCAACCGTCGTGACCTCGATCACTTCAGCCGCTATATGCTGATGCGCGATGGTGGGTCATCGCTCCACGGGTCGTTGGCTGATTTGATGGCAGCCGAGGCGGAGCATCGGCTGGATCCGGAAGGCGACGGGCTGGAAGGCTGATGGCGAACGAATCCACTGCCCCAGCGGCACCCGTGCGGCTGGAAGAGTTCGCGCGGCCGGAACACATCAACCGGTTTACCGCGACCTCCGCCATCAAGGTTCCGCGCCCGATCTGGGCAGTTGCTGCAGTGATGGCGCTCGGCATCGGCGCGACCCTAGTATTTTTATTCCTGACGCCCTGGGTTCAGACCGCAAACGGTATGGGGACGGTCACCACGCTGTCGCCCGCCGACCGCACGCAGGGAATCGCAGCCCTCACCAGCGGCCGAATCAAGCAGTGGTTTGTGCGCGACGGGCAGCACATCAGTTCCGGCGAACCGATTGTCGAACTGATCGACGTGGATCCGAAGCTCATCGAGAAGCTGGAAGGTGAGCGTGCTGCGGAGGAGGCCCGGCTGAAGGCGGCCGAAGCCGCCACCGCGACGGCGACGATCGACCTCGATCGGCAGCAGCGACTCTTCGATCAGGGGCTGACCGCGCGAAGTAATCTGGAATCTGCCCAGATCCGCTACCAGGATCTGCTGTCGCGTGAGTTTGCGATCAAGGCGCAGATCAACCAGCTCGATATCAACCTGTCGCGTCAGTCGACCCAAACGGTCACGGCGCCGCGGGACGGGACGATTGTCCAGATTGTGGCCGGCGCGGACGCCACGCTGATCTCTGCAGGTCAGCAGATCGCGACGTTTGTGCCCGACACCGAAGAGCTGGTGGTTGAACTCTACGTCTCGGGTCTGGATGCCGCGCTGGTCTCCCCCGGCCGCGAGGCCATGCTGATGTTTGAGGGCTGGCCGGCTGTCCAGACCGGCGGCTGGCCGGCCGTGGCGGTTGGGACGTTCCGCGGCATCGTGCAGACCATCGATCCGGTGGTCTCCGGCAACGGGCGTTTCCGGCTGCTGATCTCCCCGGATCCGAAGTCCGAGTCCTGGCCCTCGGGGCGGTACCTGCGTTTCGGCACACAGGTTCGCGGCTGGGTGCTGCTGGAGGAGGTCAGCGTAGGGTTCGAGCTGTGGCGACGGCTCAACGGATTTCCACCGCTGCGCTCCGAAGGCGCCGGCACCTGACGGGCGGTCTGTGGTCATAACAGCGTATGATCGACATTATGGCGAAATATTCGTTGGCAGCGTTGCTATGGAGCGTGATCTTCGTCAGCCCCGCGGCGGCCCAGACGCCGCTTGCCCTGACTCTGGAGCAGGACCCGGAAACCGAATATCTTGAAGAGATTCGGGAACCTTCCAACCCAAATGCGCTTGGCCTGATCGAACTCCTCGATCGCTCGTCAAACAGCGTTCCCAAGATTCTCGAAGCCAGGGAGAACATCAATTCTCGGCGGGCGAGGGCGCTCGCCGCTGAAGGGGCCTTCGATCGACAGCTGTCGAGCCTCAGCCGCTCACGGGCTGCCGGCTTTTACGGTCTGACTTTCATTGACAACAAGCTCGCTACGCCGCTGCGCAATATTGGTGGTGAGGTCTACGGCGGTTACCGGATCAGCGACGGCGACTTCCCGGTCTACGAAGACGAGTATGTCACCCTCGGCTTTGGCGAGCTAAATTTTGGTGCCAGCATCGCGCTGCTGCGAGATCGCCAGATCGACAGTCGTCGCATGACACTGCGGGACCGGGCTATCGAAATCGAGATGGCCGAGCTCGACTACGTGCTGGCCAGCATCGAGGTGCAGCACGACGCCATGATCGCCTACTGGAACTGGGTGGCGGCGGGACAGCAGCTCATCATTTTTAGAGACTTGCAGGATCTGGCGACCAACCGAACGGGCGCGCTGTCGACCCGGATTCAGGAAGGCGATCTCGCCGACATTGAGTTGGTCGAAAACCAGCAACGCGTTTTTTCCCGCCGGGAGCGCGTCATCAGAGCGGAGCAGGTTCTCAACAACGCGGCGCTGGCCCTGAGCTTTTACTTTCGCGACAAAACCGGCGAGCCCGTAGTGCCCGGACGCGAACTGCTGCCAAGCGGCTTCCCCATACCGGAAACCGAAAGCCGCAATCTGACGTCGGACGTCGGTGCAGCGCTGGACCGGCAGGTTGAGCTGGCTTTGATCGACCGCCGCCTCGAGCTGGCCTCCAACCGTCGCGCGCTGGGGCGGAACGAGCTGCTGCCCCAGGTAGATCTGGAGATGAAGGTGGCTCGAGATTTCGGCGGCGGCAGCGTGACGCGAGACGAAACGGACCTGTTTGTAGGGTTTGAGGTGTCGGTGCCTCTTGAGCGACGCAAAGCCAAGGGCGAAATTGCGGCGGCTGAGGCGGACATCAGGGCGCTTGAGCAACGGCGAAAAAACATCTCCGATCAGCTGATTGCCCGGATCGGGCAGCTGGCGAATACGATCGAAGCCGCGCAGACCAGCGCCCGGCTGGCGTCCGGGGAGCTGCGGCTGGCCGAGCGCCTGGAGGCGGCGGAACGCCTGCGATTCCGCGAGGGGGCCAGCAGCTTTTTTCTGCTGAACCAGCGCGAGGATGCACGCGCCGAGGCTCGCCTCAAGCAGGTCAATGCTCTGGCGCTCTATCAGCGCGCCGTCACCGACTATCTGGCCATCACGGCCGACACGACGGCACTCCGGGTTAGACTCTGAACATGAGTTTTGCGCTGCCCGTGGCGGCCATCCTGGCGCTGCTGGTTGGGCCGCTGTTCTGGCATTTTTCCAACAAGTCTCCGGCGCTGGCTCAGGCCGTAGACGGGTTCGCGATCGTCGCGGTCGGCGGCCTAACGCTGCTGCTGATTGCTCCCAGCGCGCTGGCGCAGGGCGGGCTGATCGCGCTTTTGCTGCTGGTTGTCGGCGTCACGTTGCCGCGATTGCTGCATCGGGTGGGGCCGCGGGGAGCAGGCTTACGCGCCGACCGGGTTCTCCTGGCAGGGCTGGTCCTGCATGCGGCTATCGAGAGCGCGGCGCTGACAGCCAACGGTGAAAGTGGCCACCTGGGTCTGGCCATCGTCGCTCACCGTATTCCGGTCGGACTCGCTCTTTTTATGGTTGCACCCAGCACTCGCGACGGCTGGCTGGCGGTTTGCTTGATAGTCGTTGCTTCGCTGGCGGGTTATGCGGGCGGCCTGAGCGTCACCTGGCTGCAGCCCGAACATCAGGCCTGGCTGGATGGGTTTGTCGCCGGTTCGCTGCTGCACGTCATCCACGGACACCATGCCGGCCATGAGGACCAGCACAGCGGCGATCCGAATTTGGCAATCCGGACTCAATCCTCGTCGGCAGAAACATCGGTTCCCGTATCCAAGGAACCTTCGGCGGCTCATACCTGTGGCCATACCCACCACGAGCATGACCAAAGCCAAAGTCGATCGCCGCTAGCCGCGACAATCGGTGCACTGGTCGGTGCGCTGGTGCTTGCCGGCGCGCTGCTTGAACCCCATGGTCATCACGGGGGAGACCTGGACCATCCCGAGCTGCTGGAGCAATTCTTGGCGCTTGCGCTGCTTAGCGCGCCGGCCCTGCTGGCGGGCTACGTGCTCGCAGGGCTGATCAGCGGCTTTATGGGTGCCAGCCCGGCTCGCTGGCTAGGCCGGGGCAATCGGCTTACGCAGGCGAGTAAAGGCGCCGCCTTGGGACTGCCTCTACCCGTTTGCTCCTGTGGCGTACTGCCGGTGTATGAATCGTTGGTGAAACGCGGCGCGGCGCCAGCGGCTGGCCTGGCTTTTCTGATTGCAACGCCGGAGCTTGGGGTGGACGCACTGGCGATTTCACTGCCCCTGCTCGGAACGGAGTTGACCGTGGTTCGACTCGCCGGGGCGCTCTTGGTGGCGCTCAGCGTTGCGCTGCTGCTGGGAGGGGCAGTCGGCCCGAAGGTTGAGCCGTCACCGCAATCGGAAGCGCAAAAAACCGCGGTGGGTTCGCGCCTTGCGGGCGGTATGCGGTTCGGGTTGATCGAGTTGTTTGACCACACGATGCCCTGGGTGCTGCTGGGGCTGCTGCTGGCTGCTCTGGTGGCGCCGCTGCTGGATCAGGCTTTACTCACTACCATTCCGGCTGCGGTGCAGGTGCCGCTGCTGACCTTCCTCGCGATTCCGGCCTACGTTTGCGCATCTGGCGCGACGCCGATCGCGGCCGTAGCGTTGCAGGCCGGTCTGAGCCCGGGCGCAGCTATGGCTTTTTTGTTAGCTGGCCCCGCCACCAACGTCACCACGTTTGGCATCTTGAGTCGGCTGCACGGTCGCGCGTTTGCGCTTAAGTTTGGCTGCGCCATGGCGATGGCGGCGATGCTGGTTGGCTGGGCGATGAACCTGATGACGTTTAACGTCCCAGAGCTGGGTCTGGATCACGACCATGCTGAGGGTACGCCACTGCAGATCGTATCGCTCGGCGTGCTGGGGTTTTTGGCCCTGACGTCACTCCTGCGGCAGGGGCCGCGTGGCATGCTGACTCAGGTGCTGACGCCTTTTCGATCAGGCGCCAGCCGCTAACGCCTCCGCGGCGATGGTTTTCATCGGCTTGTCGACGTCTTCCAGCGCAACTGCATCTACCCGTGCGCCGGCGGCGATCAGCTTCCGCGCAAACACAAATTCGGGTGAGGCATTGATCGCGTCAGTGGCCAGCAGCCGGTCGCCGTCGAGGTAGAACAGCGCAAACTGTTCGCTCGACGGGTCCCCTCGGGTCACCACCCGGTCGTGTCCCTGGGACAGCCCGGCAATCTGCAGCTTGACGTGATACTGGTCTGACCAGAACCAGGGCGCTTCCTCGGCGGGTCTCGGGCGACCCAGGATATGAGCCGCCGCCTGGCGGCCCTGCTCAATGGCATTGTGCACGCTCTCCAGGCGCCCCTGTCGCTGATAGTGAACGAGCTCCCGGCTGGTGCAGTCGCCGGCGGAGTAGATTGCAGCGTGACTGGTTTGGGCATCGCGGTTTACGGCAATGCCGTTGTCGCAGACGATCCCAGCCGCCCGCGCCAGCTCCACGTTGGGCTCGATGCCCACACCGAGCAAAACACAGTCTGCTGCGATGGACTCGCCGTTCTCGAGCTCCACCTCGGAGATCTGCCCCTGCTTCGCGTTCAACCTGGTGATGCGCGCATCGGTGACAATCCGTACGCCCTGTCGTTCGTGCAGCGCTTCGAAAAAAGCGCTGATGTCGGGGCTGGTCACCCGCGCCAGCACGCGGGGCGCGTACTCAAGAACCGTCACATCAATACCCAGCGAGCGGGCTGACGCGGCGGCCTCCAGGCCGATATAGCCGGCGCCGACCACAACCAGCCGCCGGGCACTGCCCAACGCTTCGCGCAGGGCGTCAACGTGTTCGATACTTCGCAGCTCAAACACGCCTTGAAGGTCCGATCCTGGCATCGGCAGCTGACGCGGCCGGGAGCCGGTTGCGATGATCAGGCGCTCGAAGTCGACCGCATCCCCGCTGGTCTCAACCCGGCGTTGGTCCGCATCGATGGCCGTCGCCATTGTGCTGCAGCGAAGATCGATCGCCTGTCCTTCGTACCAGCTGGCCGGCTTGATCAGCAGCCGCTCGCCGGGAAGCTCACCCTTCAGGTAGGCCTTGGACAGCGGCGGACGTTGGTAGGGCGGTGTCGACTCGTCGCTGATCAGAACCAGCTCGCCGGCATAGCCGCTCGCCCGGAGCGTTGCGCATGCCGTGGCCGCGGCCTGGCCGCCGCCGATGACCGTGACCTGATTCACGCCGGGCGTTGAGGAATCACTCACACCAGCATCCTCGAGTTGTCGGACATTCGGTGACGTCAACGAAGAGATTGTGGGTTTTCGCGAACGGCATCTTACTCAGCTCCCGCCAGAGTCGCCTGCTGCCAGGCGGCTTCGGCCAGCGGTTCGAGGTACTTCACCATCGCGCCGGCCTTGGCGCTGGAGGCGTTGCCGCGAATGAGACGACCCTTGATGCCGTGGATGATCGCCGCGAGGCGCCACAGGTTGTAGGCAAAGTAAAACTCGAGCTGGTCAATCCCGCTGCGCCCAGTCTGCTCGCAATAGCGCTGCACGTATTCCTGTTCTGTCGGTAATCCGAGAGAAGCAGGGTCCTGCCCCGACATCCCCGCCGGCAGGCCCGGTGGAGTTCGGTACTTCATCAGGTGGTAGGAAAAGTCCGCCAGCGGATTGCCCAGCGTCGACAGCTCCCAGTCTAGGACGGCAATCACCCTGGGCTCCGATGCGTCAAATACCAGGTTGTCGCAGCGATAGTCGCCGTGAACGACGGTGGTCAGATCGCCGTCATCCGGAATACTCTCGGGCAGCCACCGGCAAAGCCGATCCATATGTTCGTTGCGCCCAGCGGTTTCGTCAGCCTCATATTGCCGTGTCCAGAGCGCAATTTGGCGGCTGATGTAGCCTCCCTGTTTACCGTAGTCGCTAAGTCCCGCGGCCGCAGGATCAACCTGGTGCAGGCGAGCCAGCACGTCACACATGTCAAAGTACGCGGGCCTGCGCTGCTCACGGTCAAGTTCCGGCAACGTCGGACCCCAGAAGATCCGCCCTTCCATCTTCTCCATGAGATAGAAAGGGGTCCCAATCACCGATTCGTCTTCACATAGCCCGAAGCTCTTGGGCACCGGGAAATCCAGCGCTCCGAGGGCTGAGATGATGCGGTATTCCCGCTCCACCGCATGCGCGCCAGGCAGTAGCTTGCCCGCCGGCTTTTTGCGCAGCACATAGCTGGCGGACTCGGTGGTGACCTCGAAGGTGGGATTTGACTGGCCGCCGGGGAACTTGCGGACGGAAATCGGGCCGGAAATTTCGGCAACGTGCGCGTTTATCCACTGCTTGAGCGAATCCAGAGGCAGCTCGCCTGGGGCGGCGGGATCGGTCATGGCGTTAAGGTCCGATGATTCATGGGCGCCGCACACTATGTTGCCCGCGCGAGAATTTGGCAACCGTCGTGAGAGAGTTACTGGTACCGTAAGGGTCACGGTTCACGAAGTGAGCAACCGGAGATTTGTGTGACGCTGAATAACCGCATTCCGCCGCCGATTGTGGGCCTGGGTACAGCGCTGCTGATGTGGCTTGTGGCTCGCCAATGGCCGGGAGAGTGGTTTTCGCAAACGCCCACGCGCTGGCTGTGCGGCGGCCTGATCACCCTGAGCCTTTTGCTGGACGGGTGGGCAATTTTGGCATTTCGCCGTACCCGGACCACGGTCAACCCCCTGGCGCCGGAGAAGGCCAGCGCAATCGTGCAGGCTGGACCATACCGTGTGACCCGCAATCCGATGTATCTCGGTATGGCCATCATATTGCTGGCCTGCGTCATCGGGTTCGGTCAGCCGCTGAACCTCGTATTGCTTGGGCTTTTCATTGCCTACCTGACGGCGTTTCAGATCAAACCGGAGGAGCGGGCGCTCGAGGCCCGCTTCGGTGACGAGTATCGGCGCTATCGGGCCCGGGTGCGCCGCTGGCTGTAGCCGGGGTAAGGCGTAACGGCGGGTCGAGACTCAGTCGTGCCGGCCTTCGCGAGCGGCAACCTCGATCGCCTGCCGTATCACCTCGGAATCCCCGATATGGTTGGCCAGACAGAGTACGAGCTTGGCATTTCGCCGGTGACTCTCCTGCTCGCTACACCCTGAGTGCAGGTCGATCAGCTGCTGGTAGATGTCGTCCGGCCGCGGCAGGTTTGGGTGTCGATTCAGGTCAGCCATGGCAAGCCTCCAAGGTCGGCCGGGGTGAACTGTTTCCACCGGGCGGCTACATACTGGTCCGGCCGCAGCAGATAGACGGCGCCAGGTTCCAACGCATAGCGCTCGACGGCCGTGGGCGACTCGGCCACCACCGTCGGCAGCTCCACGTCCGGGACCGGCGCATCAGCTAGAAGCCTCCAGCCGCCACCCAGTTTGCGCAGCAGCCAGCCGTCGTCCAGCGGCGCGTCGACCGCCGGGAAGCCGGGCGCCACGCCGCCGTCCCACGAGTCTCGATCCTTCACGGACAGACGGCTGTCGGGGTAGGCAACCGGAGTCGACAGGCGACCGGAATTCACGAAGGGGCGCGCAAACGGCTCATGCTCTGCAAGGTCCAGGACCGCGTCTCGAAACGCCTGGCTGACCTCAGATTTCGGCGTCATAAAGTCGGTTGACCGGCTGGAGTTCAGAATATTTTCATCGGCCGTTGTGATGGCCTCATCGTTATAGGTTTCGATGAGTGCCGGGTCCGCGCCGCGCAGGACGGCGTCGAGCTTCCAGCTCAGATTGTCGCAGTCGGCCACGCCGCCGTTGCACCCACGGGCACCAAACGGCGAAATGAGATGGGCTGAGTCTCCGATAAACACCACGCGGTCGTGAACAAAACGCGCCATGCGTCGGCACTGGAAGGTGTAGACCGAGTACCACTCTTCGCTGAACGGGATGTTGTCGCCGATCATTCCGCGAACCTTGGGTTCTACGTTTTCGGGCTTGATCGCCGCCTCCCGGTCGATTTCCCATCCGAGCTGGAAATCCAGGCGCCACACGTCATCGGGCTGTTTGTGTAGCAGCGACGAGGCGCCGCCCCAGGGTGGATCAAACCAGAACCAGCGCTCCGACGGACGTTGGTCTTCGAATTTCACGTCGGCGATCAGGAAGTTGTCCTCGAACACCCGGCCCTCAAAATCTAGGCCCAGCATCTCGCGCAGGGCGGACTTGGACCCGTCGCTGGCGATGATCCAATCAGCCGTCAGCGAGTAGTTTCCCGCATCGGTGCTGACTTCCAGCCGGTTTTGTGCCGGATCGATTGCGCTGACCTGGTGTCCCCAGCGAAGCTCGACGTTCGGGAGGGGCAGTAGGGCATCGACCAGGTACTCCTCAGCCCAGTACTGCTGAAGATTGATAAAGCCAGGCATCTCCTGGTCTTTGATCGGCAGCATGTCGAACTCGAACACCGGCTCGCGACGGCTGCCGCGAAACACCTTACCGACGTTCCAAATCACGCCCTTGTCGATCATGCGCTGCGCGACGCCAAGCCGGTTCCAGATGTCCAGCGTGCGTTTGGAAAAACAGATGGCTTTGGAACCGGCGGCGATGAAGTCGAGCTGGTTCAGCACCACCACGCGATGCCCACGTTGGCCAAGGTCTAGCGCTGCAGTCAGCCCGACGGGGCCGCCGCCGACAATGACCACCGGTGTCTGTTCCGCTCCGGTTGGCGGGGGTGTGGCCTCAAACTGCCGGTGCCGGGGGATATGGTCGAATCGATCACGAAGCATAGTGGGCCGTGCGGAGAGTTCTGTCACTTCAGCGAGCCTGTCGGGCGTCAGGCCAAGGCGATTCGTCGGGGTCATAGCCGTGGCTATGGCCGCGGCGGATCAACGCCGGAATGGCGCCCGACGGGCTCGCCCTGCGGGTCCATCGCTGGGTACGCCTGGCCGCGTTGCAAGCCTTGCCAAGGGCTACGGCCATTGGCTGCGGCTCGCGCCTTGCCAGACGAGCCCAGCGATGGACTGAAGGCACAGAACTATCCGCACGGCCCACTACTAATCCTGAAGCTGGTCCCACACCTCGCGGTCCCGCTCCATGGTCCAGATGCGGGGCCAGTCGGTGCCGTCCAGCTCATCCCAGTAGCGTTGAACGTTGAAAGGCAGGCAGTGTTCGAAGATCGGCCAGGCGCCAAACTTGGGCGCCAGCGCCTCGTGAGTCTTTTCGAAGGCTTCTTTCAGCGTACCGCCTGCTTGATGAACCGGCGTGATGTTCTCGATCATGCCGGTTAGAAATCCGCGCGTCTGCTCGATCGCTGCGTTGACCTCGTCGGTGCCTCTCGCCACCGCGCCGCGGCCGCCGACCAGCAGTTCGGCACCGTAGGCTTTGATTCGATCGAGCGTTCCCGCGGACCAGTCATCGTGGAACGCGTCACCCGTGTAGAGCGCGGCCTGCGCCTCGACGAGATCGCCGGCAAACAGCGTGCTGGACTGCGGGTGGAACACGGCGATATCGCCAGCCGTATGGCCACGGCCGCAGAAGTCCAGCTCAAGATAGCCACGTGCGCCGCCAAGCTCGATCCGCATGTGATCGTCGAAGGTGATGTCCGGCCGGGTCAGGCCGGGGATCTCGCCGGGCTCTTTGAACAGCCTTGGCATGCGGCCATATTCGCTGTCCCAGTCCTGCTGGCCACGCTCGTCGATCAGCTTCCGGGTGGTGTCCGAGGTGATGATGGCACCGGCGTCGAAGGCGCTGGCTCCGAGCACACGCACCGCGTGGTAATGGGTCAAGATCAGGTATTTGACGGGCTTGTCCGTGTGCTCGCGCAGCTTTGCCAGCCAGTCCCGGGCGGCGGCGGGTGTCGCCCGCGCTTCGATACACACTACAAAGTCTTCGCCCTCGACGGCGCCAACGTTCGGATCACCCTCCGCCGTTAGCGCATAGACGCCGTCGGCCAAAACCTCCAGCGTTTCGGTCTTCTCGTCAAGATCCTGGGACGAAGCAAATGGTTTTGGCATGGGTGGTCTCCGGCGGGCGGTCTGGTCGCGTTTCTGAGCTATGCCGGCGATTGGCTGCCGGTGCGAAGCCTGATAATATCAGTTGCGAACGCAACTAACAACGCAAGCGAGCGTTGGGTCGGGAGTTTTGCGGTGTTTGATCTTCAGGAGTTCTTGCCCTATCGGCTGTACCAGGCGGCTGAACATACGAGCCAGCTTTTCTCTGACGCCTATCGGCAACGGTACGGAATCAACCGAACCCAGTGGCGGGTGTTGTTCAACGTGGGGCAGTTTGGCCCGCTGACGGCCGGCGAGATCGGCGAACGCACCGGGCTGGAAAAATCCAAGGTCTCTCGGGCGGTGGTTCGGCTAGAGACGCTAGGCTGGGTGCTGCGTGAGCCCGACGAACGGGATCGGCGCAGGCAGGGGCTGACCCTGACCGAGGCAGGCAAGGAGGCCTTTCGAGATTTGCGCGCTCAAGCAGAGGTCTTTCAGAACCAGCTCATCAACCAGCTTGGTGTGGGTGAGGTGGCAGCGCTCGTGGCCGCCCTGCGGGTTGTTGATCAGGTGATGAAGGCCGCCCCGGAATAGTCCGACAAATCGGGGTCAGAGTCAGGGGACAGGGTAGCTACCCTGTCCCCTGACTCTGACCCCGATTTGTCGGACTATTCCGGGGCGGCCTTCATCACCTGATCAACA
>JBCCCR010000048.1 GCA_039033415.1 Pseudomonadota bacterium
CGCTCCAGGCCTTGTGGGACGCGCCCGAAGGGAGCCCCCTTGGGCGCCAATAACCGCGTTGCATCGCTTGCCAAGGGCTACGGCCATTGCCGGCGCGATGCGCCTTGTTCTTGGCGCCCAACGGGGCTCTGAAACGCAACGGACTTTCCAAACAGGACACTAGGCTCAGGCCGGGCTGGTTGTGCCCTTATTATTACCGCTAGTGGGCTTGGATTCAGCCTTTTTGCCCTCGGTGCCGGTCTTTTTGCTGTCGCCACCGCTCTTGGCGTCACCGCCGCTTTCACCCTTATCGCTCTTCGCGCTCGAGTCGGCAGCGTCACCGGCGAGGTTTTTCTTGCCGTCTTTCTTGAAGTCGGTTTCGTACCAGCCACCGCCTTTGAGGCGGAACGCCGCGGCCGAGACCAGCTTGCGAAGCGCTGAGGCGCCACACTTCGGGCAATCCACCAGCGGCTCGTCAGAGATTTTCTGCAGCGCCTCGAGCTCGTGCCCGCACTCCTCGCAGCGGTATTCATAAAACGGCATTGACAGTCCCTCGCTTGCGGTCGATGTCAGGCAGATGGGGCCTGTGCCGAACCCGTTCAAGCTCAATCCGGTTCAGCTGCAGGCCAAAGCCCCGAACGCTGAGCTCAGGCAGCCGAAGCCTGTGCTTTGCCGAAGATCAGTCCGTTTTCATCGACATGCACGTCAACCACCTCACCCGGCGCAAACTCGCCCGCCAAAATCTTCTGGGCGAGCGGGTTTTCCAACCCGTTTTGAATCGCCCGCTTCAGCGGCCTGGCGCCGTACACCGGATCAAATCCGGCCTGTCCAAGCCAGTCGAGCGCAGCGTCAGAGATCTTAAGCGACAGCCCGGCTTCGTTCAGACGCCGTCCCAGCGATCCAACCTGAATCGCCGCGATCGCCCGGATCTCGTCCGCGGAAAGCGGGTGGAACACCACCATTTCGTCGACACGGTTGATGAACTCCGGCCGAAAGTGCTGGCCGACTATCTCCATCACGGCAGCCCGCATGCGGTCGTACTGCGCCTCGCCGGATAGCTCCTGGATAACCTGGGACCCGAGGTTTGAGGTCATGACAATCACCGAGTTGCGGAAGTCCACGGTGCGGCCCTGGCCGTCGGTCAGCCGCCCGTCGTCGAGCACCTGCAGCAGGATATTGAAGACATCGGCATGCGCCTTCTCCACCTCGTCGAGCAGAATCACGCTGTAGGGTCGTCGGCGTACCGACTCGGTCAGGTAGCCCCCCTCCTCGTAGCCGACGTAGCCGGGGGGTGCCCCGATCAGCCGGGCCACCGAGTGCTTTTCCATAAACTCGGACATATCGATGCGCACCATGGCGTCTTCGGTGTCGAACATGAATTCGGCCAGCGCCTTGCACAGCTCGGTCTTCCCAACGCCGGTGGGGCCCAGGAACAGAAACGACCCGTTGGGCCGGTTCGGGTCCGACAGGCCGGCGCGAGACCGACGGATGGCGTCGGCAACAGACGTCACGGCCTCGTCCTGCCCAATCACGCGCTTGTGGAGCTCCTGCTCCATGCGCAGCAGCTTCTCGGGCTCACCTTCCAGCATGCGATTGACCGGAATGCCGGTCCAGCGGGAAACCACTTCGGCGATCTCTTCATCCGTGACCTTGCTGCGCAGCAGACGGGTCTCCGCTTCGCTGCCGGTCGGCTGGCTGGCTTCCGCCAGCTGCCGCTCCAGCTCAGGGATCTGCCCATACTGGAGCTCCGACATGCGAGCCAGATCCTGGGCCCGGCGCGCGGTCTCCAGATCCAGCCGCGCCCGCTCGAGGGCTTCTTTGATCTGCGTTGAGCCCTGCACGGACGCTTTCTCGGAGCGCCAGATTTCCTCCAGATCAGCAAACTCTTTCTCGAGCCCGCCGAGCGTTTCTTCCAGCTCTTCCAGGCGTTTGACCGTCGCCTCGTCGGTTTCCTTTTTCAGCGCCTCACGCTGGATCTTCAGCTGGATGATCTTGCGCTCCAGCCGATCCATGACCTCAGGCTTGGAGTCGATCTCCATGCGGATTCGCGACGCGGCTTCGTCCATCAGATCGATGGCCTTATCGGGCAACTGGCGGTCGGTGATGTAGCGATGAGACAGCGTTGCCGCGGCAACCAGGGCCGGATCGGTAATGTCCACACCATGATGGACCTCGTAGCGCTCCTTGAGGCCGCGCAGGATGGCGATGGTGTCCTCGACGCTCGGCTCGCCGACAAACACTTTCTGGAAGCGCCGCTCCAGCGCCGCATCTTTCTCCACATACTGGCGGTACTCATCGAGCGTCGTAGCGCCGATGCAGTGGAGCTCACCGCGAGCGAGTGCCGGCTTCAGCATGTTGCCGGCATCCATCGAGCCTTCGGCCTTGCCCGCACCGACCATGGTGTGCATCTCGTCGATAAACAGGACCACCTGGCCTTCCTGCTTGGCCAGATCGTTCAGCACCGATTTCAGGCGCTCTTCGAATTCCCCGCGGAACTTGGCGCCGGCAATGAGGGCACCCATGTCCAGCACCAGCAGGCGCTTGTCCTTCAGGCCTTCAGGCACCTCGCCGTCAACGATGCGCTGAGCCAGTCCTTCCACGATGGCGGTTTTACCCACCCCCGGCTCGCCGATGAGTACCGGATTGTTTTTGGTCCGGCGCTGCAGCACCTGGACGGCCCGACGGATCTCCTCGTCCCGTCCGATCACCGGATCGAGCTTGCCCTGCTCAGCGCGCTCGGTCAGGTCGATGGTGTACCGCTCCAGCGCCTGGCGCTGATCTTCGGCGTTGGCGTCGTCCACCTTCTGGCCGCCGCGCCACTCGTCGATCACCTTGTTGATTGCGTCCACGTTGGCGCCCGACTCTTTGAGCAGCTGCGCCAGTTCGCCTTTGCTCGCCAGCACGGCGAGAATGAACAGCTCGGACGTGAGGTACTGGTCGCCGCGCTCCTGGGCGAGCTTGTCGCAGACGTTGAGCAGATTGACCAGGTCGTTGCCCAGATTGACCTGCCCGTCGTTGCCCGAAACCTTCGGCAGCGCCTCGAGCATTTCGCCGAGCCGAGACCGGAGTCGATTGACGTTCACACCCGCCTGGGCGAGCAGCTGGCGCACCACGCCGCCCTCCTGATCGAGCAGCGCCGTGAGCAGATGAGCCGGCTCGATCGTCGCGTGATCGCGGCCGACCGCCAGCGACTGCGCGTCCGCTAGCGCGAGCTGGAATTTGCTGGTCAGCTTGTCCATTCGCATGATGAGAGTTCCTCCAGAAAATGCTTTGGCGGCACCCAACAATGCCGCGAGATACCAATGATCTGGCGCCATATGACAGGTCTTTCAAGCAGTATGAGACCGCTCGGCGACGACCAGTGTCGCCGCCGTATACGACCGGCTGGGAAGGATGCGGTCGGGTACCTAATCCGATCCGAAGCGAGTGTCCGCAGGTAGAAGGACGTCAGCTCACCGTGGGCTGGCCGAGGCGGTCGGTCAGCAGCGAAATGCCGGTCGCCATGCGACCGGTTGTGCGGTCCCGTCGGTAGGAGTAGAACCGATCAGCGTCTTCGTAGGTGCACAAGCCGCTGGCGTAGACGTTGTGAAACCCAGCGCGCGCCAGGCGGTTTGTCGCCAGACCCGGCAGGTCGGCCAGCCAATGGTTTTCATCGCGTTGGTCAAACATGGCTCGGTCGTCGGGCTGCTCATCGCAGAAAGCCATCACCACGTCTGCACCGACCTCAAAGTGCGCCGGGCCGATCGCGGGCCCAAGCCAGACGAGCGTCCGCGCGGGGTCAGCCGCCATGACGACCAGCGCCGCTTCGACCACGCCGGCGGCCAGGCCGCGCCAGCCGGCATGAACGGCGGCGACCCGACGGCGAGCGACGTCGCAGATCAACAGCGGCAGGCAGTCCGCGGTCAGTACCACACACTGCAGGCCGGGCACCGACGTCACTGCGCCGTCCGCCTCGGCCGGCACGGCCGCCAGGGCGGTGTCCGCGGCGAGCTCAATAACGCGATGTCCGTGTACCTGCTTGAGCCAGGTCGGCTGTCCGGGCACCGCCACCCTCAGGCGGCGCCGGTTTTCTCGAACCGCCGCCGGGTCGTCGCCGCCGGTCTGGCTGAGATTCATGCTGTCGTGCGGCGGGAGGCTGCCGCCGCCGCGGCGCGTGGTGCTGAAGGCGCTCACCCATGCCGGTGCCGGCCAGTCCGGCGTAATCAGCGACTCGGCGTCAAGCATCAGCCCGCTGCGCAGGATCACCGGCCACCGCCTCTGCCAGCATCGTCAGGTCCTCGGGGAGCGGGACCTCAAAACTGACGCGATCGCCGGTGCCGGGATGATCAAACGCCAGCCGGACCGCGTGCAGCGCCTGCCGGCGCAAGCCGCTTAACGCGTCCAGGAGCGCGTCACCCGCCCCCGCCGGGGAGCGCATTCGCCCGCCGTATTGGCGGTCACCGACGATCGGAAAACGCTGGTGGGACAGATGGACCCGGATCTGATGAGTCCTGCCGGTCTCCAGCTGAACGCCCAGCTCGCTGAAGTTCTTATATCGGTTAAGCACCCGGTAATGCGTCACGGCGGGCTTGCCGTCCCCCCGCACCGCCATCTTTTTGCGGTCAACGGGATGGCGCCCGAGCGGCACGTCGACCGTGCCGCCGCTGACCAGCCGGCCGTAAACCAACGTCCAGTAGCGCCGGCTGACCGTTCTCTCCTCGAGCTGGCGCACCAGCGAGCTGTGGGCCGTCAGCGTCCTCGCAACGACCAGCAGGCCGCTGGTGTCTTTATCGAGTCGGTGGACAATGCCTGCCCTGGGCAGTTTTTTCAGCGTGTCGTCCCGATGCAGCAGCGCATTCAGCAGGGTGCCATCAGCATGCCCGGCAGCCGGGTGAACCACCAGGCCAGGGGGTTTGTTTACGACAAAAAAGTGAGGGTCGGCGTGAACCAGGTCGAGCTCGAGTGACTGCGGCTGGTCATCGATCTGATTTTCCAGCGGCGCGTCGATACTCACGACCTCTCCGCCATAAAGGCGCTGGCTGGGTTTTGCGCGGGTGTCGTCGACCCGCACATAGCCCTGTTTGATCCACTGGGAGAGCTTTGAGCGGGAAAAGTCCGGCAGCGCTTTGGCGAGCAGCTGATCGAGACGCTGGCCGGCCGGGTTTTCCTGAGCCGTGAACATCTCGCTAATTCGGGCATCCGAAGGCAATTTCAGGAAGTCCTCCCGCTTTTCTCATCCCGGTGGACCGCATTCTGGCGAATCACCGGGCGAGGTTGCGCGTTTTTTTGCCATGAAGAGGCAAGTTTTTGGTTATCATGACCGGCTGTTCCTCTGGTCATCCCGTGATTCGATGTCGGAAAAGCCTTCACTCCACCCAACAACAGGCCGCTCATCAAAGACCCATCTGGGTCAGCTCGCTCAGCTCTGCCTGATCCTGCTGCTGACGGCGCTGCTGAGCGCGTGCGGTTCTGACGGCGAGGAGCGCGAGGATAACACCATCACCGCGAGCGAACTGTATGAGCGGTCCAAGCAGTCGCTCGACAACGGCTCCTATGACCGGGCCATTTTTCAATACCGGCAGCTGCAGTCCCGGTTTCCCTTCGGGCGCTACGCGGAGCAGGCCCAGCTGGAGCTGGCTTACGCTTACTACAAAAACTTTGAGCCCGACCTATCGGTCACCACGCTCGATCGATTTCTTCGGACCTATCCGACTCATGAACACGCCGACTACGCCCACTACCTGAAGGGACTGGTGAGCTTTTCTCGTAACCGGGGATTGCTGGGCCGACTCCTCAACGTGGATTCCAGTACCCGTGACCTGGAATTTGCGCGAGCGTCGTTCGCCGCGTTCGGCGAGCTGGTGCAGCGCTATCCCAACAGCCAATATGTTGAGGATGCGCGAGAACGGATGCTCTTTCTGCGTAACGAGATGGCTGGCTACGAGATCGCCGTCGCTGAGTACTACTATCGCCGCCGGGCGTACGTTGCGTGCGCCAATCGGGCCAAATATGTGGTCGAAAACTTCCAGGAAGCCCCGCAGGCGGGTGATGCGCTGGCGCTGATGAGCCAGGCCTACGACAAGCTCGAGCTCGCCCAGCTGTCAGAAGATGCTTACCGGGTGCTGAAGATCAACTACCCGGAGCATCCCTATCTCACCGGTCGCTATGAGAGCGAAGGCTGGCTGGCGCGTTTGTGGCCGTTTGACTGATCTCAAAGAGCAGCTCCGCTGGCCACTCGCCGGTGGTCGACAGGCAAACCTTCCGCCCTTTTAAAACGCAACTCTCCCCTTTGCTGGGCTCCGGTGCTCGCCGAGCGCCATCTCCCGATACATGGGCCTGCGGTTCTGCTGCTAATAGGTCCATCGCTGAGTCCTCCCATAATCCCGTCAGTGGATCAGCCAGCTGCTGATCGCCCAAGCGGTGACAATCTGGGTCGCCAGCAGTGCCGCTAGCCCTACCGCCATACCGATCGAATGGATCCAATGAGTTTTCTTTTCAGCTTGTAAATTCATGGCTGCCTCCAACTGATGTTTTTTCACCATGGAGCTATTTTCCGTTTTGAGGCCCATCCCGTCTGTCAAGCGAGTGACATTGCGCTGTTTGCAGCCACTTCTCCCGCTATCGGCAGCCTGGTGCAGCGCCATTTTTTTGGTCTCAAACCGCCCTTTTATTGCGTCGCTTCAAATTCCTTTCTTTTAAGTTATTGTTTTAATAGCAATATATTATTCTA
Organism: Pseudomonadota bacterium; assembly: GCA_039033415.1. Taxonomy (NCBI): domain Bacteria; kingdom Pseudomonadati; phylum Pseudomonadota; species Pseudomonadota bacterium. Next base: position 6,689 of record JBCCCR010000048.1, read on the forward strand.
TGTTGCACTGCACAAAAAAACGTGTATCTTTTGCAGTGCAAAAAGAAACCGCCACCCACAGCCGAAGGATTTATACGATGAGCGTATTTTCAGAAAACCTCGAAGCTTTCACCGACCTGCAGAAGCAGGGCATGGAGCCCGTGCGCCAGTTCACCGGCATCGCCGTTGAGACCTTTGAAACCCTGGCCCGCAAAAACTACGCCCTCGCCGGCGACATGCTGGAGTTTGCCGTCTCACAGGCCAAGCTTCCGGTGGATGTTAGCGAGCCGAAGGAGCTGTTCGAGCGCCAGGTCGCCGGCAGCAAAGCGTTTTCCGAGCTGCTGACCAGCCGCGCCAACGAGTACGTTGAGCTGGGCAAAGCCTTCCAGGAAAAGGCTTCCGGTCTGGTCAACGCGCAGGCTGCCAAGCCCGCAACTCGCAAGAGCAGCAAGAAAGCCGCCTAACTGAGGCACCTTGCGCTTCGAAGGCGCCGGCACACCCCGGCGCCTTCCCTTCTCAAAAAGGGTTTGCCGATTCGGGGCCCGAAAGACTGCTGGGTTAGAATAAGCGGCACCCATGCCCACACCCTATCTGGTAAAGAAATACGCCAATCGGCGTCTCTACGACACCCAGGCCAGCCGCCACGTCACGCTTGACGGCATTCGAGACCTGATTGTCGCCGGCAAAAACGTCAAAATTGTCGACGACGCCAGCGGCGAGGACCTGACCCGCGGTCTGCTGCTTCAGATTATCGCCGACCAGGAACAGGCCGGCCGGCCGATCCTTGACGCTGAACTCCTGACCCGCCTGATCCGCCTCTACGGCAACCCGATGCAAGACCTCCTCGGAGAATTCCTGCTCAAAAGTTTCGACAGCTTTATGTCGCAGCAGTCCAAACTGCAGGATCAGATGCGCGCAGCCATGGCCGCAACCCCGCTGGCCACGCTGCAGGAAATGGCCAGCAGCCAGATGAAAGCCTGGCAGGACATGCAGCAGGCCCTCCTGGGTACCGCCCGAAATCCGTCCGCCTCGGACGACGCAGGCCCCGACGAACCCGATCACAACGATTCAACGCCCGATAATCCAAGATCTTAAACAACGGAAAGCACCATGGCAGAGCAAGACAGCAGCGCGAGTTTCGAGGAGATGAGCGCAGAGTTCATGAAGATCATGGAGAAGAACCAGCAGACGTTCGCTGAGCTTCTCGCGTCTCCCCAGGAAACGCTGAGCGCCATGATGGACCCCTTCAACGCGTTGTCCTCGTTCGGCGAGGGAATGCGCCAGCTGGCCATGAACCCCCAGAAGCTCATGGCAGCCAATCTCGACCTGTGGCAGTCGCACATGAACCTCTGGCAAGAGACAACGCGCAAAATGATGGGCCAGGAGTCTTCGCCGGTGGCCGAGCCGACCAAGGGCGACCGGCGCTTCAAGAGCGCCGACTGGGACGAACACGGCGTCTTCGACGTGATTCGCCAGTCCTACCTGATCACCAGCCAGTGGCTGACCAAAACCATGTCGGACATCGACGGGCTCAGCGAAGATGACGCCCGCAAGATTCAGTTTCACACCCAGCAGATGGCCGACGCTATGTCGCCGAGCAACTTCTTGATGACCAACCCGCAGGTCATTAAAGAAACCGTTGCCAGCGGCGGCCAAAACCTCATTCGTGGGATGCAGAATCTGCAACGCGATCTGGAGGCTGGTGACGGGCAGCTCAAGATTACGATGACCGACCAGGATGCGTTTCAGGTCGGTGAGAACATCGCCACCGCGCCGGGCAAGGTGGTGTTTCAGAACGACATCGTACAGCTGCTGCAGTTTGAGCCTTCGACCGAACAGGTCTATGAGCGGCCGCTGCTGATCTTCCCGCCATGGATCAACAAGTACTACATTCTGGACCTGCAGCCGGAAAACTCATTTATTCGCTATGCGGTGGGTCAGGGCTACACGGTGTTTGTTGTGTCCTGGGTGAATCCGGACAGCCGGCTGGCGGAAAAGACCATGGACGACTACCTCCGCGAGGGCATCCTCGCGAGCATGGACGCCGTTGAAGCGGCCAGCGGAGCCAGAGAGATGTCGGTCATCGGCTACTGTATCGGCGGCACGCTGACCGCCGCGGCTTTGGCTTACCTGGCTGAAAAAGGAGACGAGCGGATCAAGGCAGCAACTTTCTTCGCTGCCCAGGTCGACTTTTCCGAAGCGGGTGACCTCAAGGTATTCATCGACGAAAAGCAGCTCGAATCGCTGGATCAGCGTATGGCAGAGCACGGCTATCTCGACGGCGAGGCCATGTCCAACGCGTTCAACCTGCTGCGGTCCAACGACCTGATCTGGTCCTACTACGTCAACAACTACCTGCTTGGCAAAGATCCGATGGCCTTTGATTTGTTGTATTGGAACGCTGACGCAACGCGCATGCCCCGCGCGCTGCATATGTTTTATCTCCGCGAGATGTACCTGAAAAACGCCCTGGTACAGCCGGGAGGCATCAGTTTGGGCGGTGTGCCGATCGACCTGACGAAAATCAACATCCCGATCTACCTCCAGGCGGCCAAAGAGGATCATATCGCGCCTTACAACTCGGTCTTCAAGGCCAAAGGCCTGTATCAGGGTCCGGTGCGTTTCATGCTCGCAGGCTCCGGCCACATTGCCGGTGTGGTCAACCCGCCCTCGGCCCAGAAATACAACTACTGGATGAATGAGGCACATCCCGCGGACCTCGATGAATGGGTAGACGGTGCAACCTCACACCCCGGGTCATGGTGGCCCGACTGGGACCGCTGGCTGTCGGAACTGTCCGGTTCCAAGGTTGGCGCCCGCCAACCGGGCGACGGCAAACTCCCGGCGCTCGAAGACACCCCGGGATCTTTTGTCAGCGTTAAGAGTTAACGAATTTCTTGGCCGCTGGACTTCTTCAGCGGCCCTCGCAAACCACAAGGAAGCGATATGGAACTAAGAGAAAAAACCATCGTGATCACCGGTGGTGGCCGCGGCCTGGGTGCCGCCATGGCCACCCGGCTGGCGGCCGCCGGTGCCCGGCTGGCGCTGGTGGATTTGGATCCGGAAAGCCTGGCCAAGACCCAGGAGGCCTGCCTGGCCGCCGGGTCGGACAAGGTGGAAACCTACGAGGTGAACGTGACCCAGGAAGACGCGGTTGTAGATCTGTTCGATCGTATCAACACCGAGTTTGGCGCCGTTCACGGCCTCGTAAACAACGCGGGCATCACCCGCGATGCGCTGACGCTCAAGTACAAAGACGGCCAGCAGGTCGCAAAGATGTCGATCGAGCAGTGGCAGCTGGTGATCGACGTTAATCTGACGGGTGTTTTTCTGTGCGGCCGGGAGGCTGCGGCGAAGATGATCGAAGGCGGCAGCAAAGGCTGCATCATCAACATCTCATCGATTTCCCGCGCCGGCAATATGGGCCAGGTGAACTATTCGGCCACCAAGGCCGGCGTGCAGGCGATGGCCGTAGTCTGGGCCAAAGAGTTTGCTCGCTACGGGATCCGCGCTGCGTCGGTTGCACCGGGCTTTATCGGCACCGACATGGTGCTGGCCATGAAACCCGAGGCTAGAGAAAAGCTGACCAACATGATTCCAGCACGCCGAGTCGGTGATCCCGACGAAATCGCCAGCACCGTGCAGTTCATCTTGGAAAACGACTACGTCAGCGGCCGCTGCTTCGAGATTGACGGAGCGCTTCGCCTATAGCAATCGAGGACCCCGGCGGGCGGCACCACCCGGTGTCGTCAGCCGGCGGTCTGCGGGCCCTGATGGGATCGGGTGCGACGAAGCGCTGCGCGCCAACCTTCGAGCAGTTCACCACGCAGGCTGTCCGTCATCCGAGGCTCGAAACGCCGCTGCGGTCGCTCCAGCTGGCTTAGCGCGGTCAGGCCCGGGTAAACCCCGCCCGCAAGTCCAGCCAGCAATGCGGCGCCCAGGGCCGTGCTCTCCAGCAGCTCCGGTCGCTCCACCGGACCATCGAGAACGTCGGCCAGAAACTGGCAAAGCCAGCTGTTCCTGACCATACCGCCGTCGACGCGGAGCAGATCGCCCTCCTGTCCGTCTCGACCCATGGCGTCGAGCAGACCGGCGGTCTGATAGGCGACCGACTCCAGCGCGGCCCGCGCTAAATGAGCGCGACCGGTATTTCGCGTCATGCCAAGCAGGCTGCCGCGAGCTTCCGGATCCCAGTGGGGGGCACCCAGCCCGGTGAAGGCCGGCACCAGGTAAACGCCGTCGTTACCGTCCAGCTCGGCGGCGAGCGCCTCGGTCTGGTCCGCATGGCTGATCACGCCGAGCTGGTCACGCAACCATTGCACCGCTGCGCCAGCCACAAAAATAGACCCTTCCAGGCCATAAACCGGCTGCCCGGCAAGCTGGTAGGCAATCGTCGAGAGCAGCCGCTGGTTGGAATGGACCTGCTGCGACCCGGTATTCAGGAGAACAAAACAGCCGGTGCCGTAAGTGCTTTTGATGGTACCGGGCGAGGTGCAGCCTTGCCCGATGGTAGCGGCCTGCTGGTCGCCGGCAACGCCCCCCAGCGGAATGGCCTTGCCGAACAGGTCTTGGTGCAGCTGGCCGTAGTCGTCGGCACAGTTGTGGACCGACGGCAGCAGCTCGCGAGGCACGTTAAACGCCGCCAGCAGACGGTCGCAATACTCACCGCGACGAATGTCGTACAGACTGGTGCGGCTCGCGTTGGTGGCGTCGGTCTGGTGGCGACCGCCCTGATTCATGCGCCAGATCAGGAAGCTGTCCACCGTGCCGGCCGCGAGCTCACCCTTGGCCGCACGCTGCCGGGCACCCGGCACGTGATCGAGAATCCAGGCGATCTTGCTGGCGGAAAAATAGGGGTCGAGCAGCAGCCCGGTCTTTTCGGTCAGTTCCGGCTCGAACCCCTCAGCACGGAGCGCCTCGCACACGGCCGCCGTGCGGCGATCCTGCCAGACGATCGCGGGGTAGATGGCCGCGCCGCTGCTGCGCTCCCAGACAATCACCGTCTCTCGCTGGTTGGTAATGCCGGCGCTCTGGACCTCCCACCCCTCGGCGCGGGCGTCCAGCATCGCGGAGCGGATGACCCTTAATACCGACTGCCAGATATCCTCGGGATCATGCTCGACCCAACCGTTGGCCGGGTAGTGTTGGGGAAACTCACTTTGAGCGCTGGCGATCAGTTCGCCGGCGGGGCTGAAGACCAGCGCCCGGCTGGAGGTGGTGCCCTGGTCGATCGCCAGCAGCGCCGCTCGGCCCACTAAGCGTCGCGCCAGCGATTGCTGATCGGGTAGCGGCGATCACGGCCGAAAGCCCGGGGGGTGACGCGAACACCGGGTGCACTCTGCCGACGCTTGTACTCGTTGATCAACACCAGCCGCGCGACCTTGCGCACCGTCGCTTCATCAAAGCCCGCCGCCATAATGTCCTCCACGGACTCATCGCGCTCCACGTAACGAGCGAGAATCTCATCGAGCACCGGGTAAGGCGGGAGCGAGTCTTCGTCTTTCTGGTCCGGCGCCAGTTCCGCTGAGGGCGGACGGTCGATGACCTCCTGGGGAATCGCCATGGAGATCTCGTTACGGTAGACGCTGAGCTCGTAACACAGCGTTTTGACGCAGTCTTTGATCGGCGCATAGCCGCCGCACATGTCGCCGTAGATGGTGCAGTATCCGACCGCCACTTCACTCTTGTTGCCGGTGGTCAGCAGCATGGCGCCGTACTTGTTCGACAATGCCATCAGCAGGTTGCCTCGGCAGCGGGCCTGAAGGTTCTCCTCCGTAATATCAGGCTCCGCATCACCGAAGACGGGCGCCAACGTCTCCAGAAACGCTTCGAACGGCCCCTCGATCGAAAGCACGGTGTGTCGCACGTTCATCCACTCACACTGCTGCCTGGCCAGGTCGACACTCAGCTGGGACGTGTGGCGGGAGGGCATCATGACCGCGTGGACGTTCTCAGCGCCAAACGCGTCGACGGCAATGGCAAGCGTCAGCGCACTGTCGATACCGCCCGAAAGACCAAGCAATACCTGCTGAAAGCCGCTCTTGTGAACATAATCGCGGGTGCCGCGTACGAGCGTGTCGTACACGCCCTTGAGCGGCAGCTCCGGTCCATCGGGCTGCCAGCCATGCGCCGCAAAGCGGCTGCCGTCAAAGCCGAAGCGAAAAATTCCGTCATCGTAAGGTTCGGTCGGACCGGTCAGCGCCCCGTCTGGCGTGACTGCAAAAGACCGGCCGTCGAACACCAGCTCATCCTGGCCGCCGACCAGGTTTGCGTAGAGGATTGGCTTGCCGGTTTCCCGGGCCCGGAGCCGGAGTGCACCTTCGCGTTCGTTGCGCTTATATACGTGATAGGGCGAAGCGTTCGGCACCACAATCAGGTCACAGCCGTCCGCTGCGGCGTTCGCGGCCGGCGCAGTCTCCCAGATGTCCTCACAGATCAGCACCCCCACCCGGTGACCCTGCAGCTCGACCGTCAGCGCGCCTGTGCCCGGCTGAAAGTAACGCTTCTCGTCGAAGACCGCGTAGTTCGGCAACGCCTGCTTGCGATAGTGGCCGAGCAGCTCGCCGTTTCGGATCCAGCTCACCGCATTAAAAAGCGCGCCGTTTTCCAGCAGCGGATGGCCAAGCAGCACGTCCGGCCCCTGAATTTCGCTGATGAGTTGGTCCAGATGCTGCTGCGATGTCTCAAGGAAACCATGGCGGTACAGGAGATCTTCCGGCGGATAGCCGGTCAGCGTGAGTTCCGGAAACAGCACGAGGTGAACCGATTCGTCCACCTCAGCCAAGGCCTGGCGGACCCGCTCGGCGTTGCCGGCCACGTCGCCCACCGGGAAGTCCCGCTGGACGGCGGCGACGATCAGCTCACCGGGTGACGGCACCGCGCGGTCAGGCCCTGTCGGAAGCTCGGGCTACCACTTACCCCGCCATCTTCTCAGCAAGCGCGGTGCCGAGGTCAGCCGGTGACCGGACGGTTGTCACGCCCGCTTTCTCCAGCGCCTCGAACTTCGCTTCCGCCGTCCCTTTGCCCCCGGCGATGATGGCGCCCGCGTGGCCCATACGCTTGCCGGGCGGCGCGGTGACGCCGGCGATGTAGGAAACCACCGGCTTGGTAACGTATTCGCTGATGAACTCAGCGGCGTCCTCTTCCGCGGTGCCGCCGATTTCGCCCACCATGATGATGCCTTCGGTCTGCTCATCGTCTTGAAACAGCTTCAGGCAGTCGATAAAGCTCATCCCGTTGATCGGGTCACCGCCGATGCCGATACAGGTGCTCTGCCCCAGGCCGGCCAGCGTGGTTTGATGCACCGCTTCATAGGTCAGCGTGCCGGAGCGCGAGACCACACCCACCTTACCCGGCGAGTGGATCTGACCGGGCATAATGCCGATCTTGCACTCCCCCGGGGTGATGATGCCCGGACAGTTCGGCCCGATCAGCCAGGTGTCTTCCATTTGTTCGATCACGGCTTTGACGCGCATCATATCGAGCACGGGCACACCTTCCGTAATGCAAACGATCACCCGAACGCCGGCGTCAGCGGCTTCCAAAATAGCGTCAGCGGCAAATGGCGGCGGGACGTAAATCACGCTCGCGTCCGCGCCGGTCTCCGCCACGGCCTGCTCCACGGTATCGAAGACCGGCAGGTCCAGGTGTGTGGTGCCGCCCTTGCCCGGCGTGACGCCGGCAACAAGCTGGGTTCCGTAGGCCAGAGCCTGCTCGGAGTGAAAGGTGCCCTGGCTCCCGGTCAGTCCCTGGCACAGCACTTTGGTATCTTTGTTGACTAGTACGCTCATGAGGAATTCCTTAGCCGGCAGCCGCGACGGCCTTCAGCGCGCCGTCGTTCAAGTTAGCTGCCGAGGTGATTTCCAGATCACACTCGTCCAGCATTTTTTGCCCCTGTTCCGCGTTGGTGCCTTCCAGTCGCACCACCACCGGCACCTGGACGCCCACCTCCTGGTAGGCCGTGATCACGCCCTGCGCAATCAGATCGCAGCGCACGATGCCGCCGAAAATATTGACCAGGATCGCTTTGACGCCGTCGCTGGCGGTGATCAGCTTGAAGGCCTCAGCCACCCGCTCCGCCGTGGCGCCGCCACCAACGTCCAGGAAATTGGCGGGCTCACCGCCGTTCAGCTTGATCACGTCCATCGTCGCCATGGCGAGCCCGGCACCGTTGACCATGCAGCCGATGTTGCCGTCGAGCGTGACGTAGCTCAGATCGTGCTCAGCCGCCCGGGCCTCCGTCGGATCTTCCTGCGTGACATCGCGCATCGCGACGAGATCCGGGTGGCGGAACAGGCCGTTGGAGTCGGCGTTGACCTTCGCGTCCAGCGCAAGCAGGTTCCCATCGGCCATCACCACCAGCGGGTTGATTTCCACGAGCGACAGGTCCTTTTCGCGAAACAGCCGATCCAGCCCCTGCATGATGGCGGTCAGCTGGCGGACCTGCTTGCTGTTGAGGCCCAGCGCAAAACCCATTTTGCGACACTGGTAGGGCTGCAGGCCTTCGGTGTTGTCGACCTCAACGCTGAAGATCTTGTCGGGCGTTTCGGCGGCCACCTGCTCGATGTCGACGCCGCCCGCGGCTGACCCGATAAAGGTGATGCACTTATTGGCGCGATCGACCAGCACACTCAGATAGAGCTCCTGGTCAATATCGATCCCCTCAGCGATCAGCACTTCGTTGACCGGCATGGCCAGACCGCCGGTCTGATAGGTTTCGATGGTCATGCCGAGCATGTTGCCGGCCAGTTCCCGCACTTCATCAATCGATTTGGCCAGCTTGACCCCGCCGGCCTTCCCGCGCCCTCCGGCATGCACCTGGGCCTTGACGACCCAAACCTCGCCGCCGAGCTCCTCGGCGCCGGCTACCGCCTCATCTGCGGTCTTTGCCACCACGCCGCGCGGCACCGGCAGGCCGTACGCAGCGAACAGGTCTTTCGCCTGATACTCATGAAAATTCATTAATCGTCTGATCCTTAAGGTTTCACGACTGGATGCGGAGGCCGACCGGGTGGACCGCTTGATCAGTCAGGTCACCCGAAGCCGACGTCGTATTGTCGCCCAACACCGCAAGCATGTACAAACCGGGTTATAGTCAGCAGGCAATCGATTTTCAGCGCCATAGACCTTGAGCGAACTCCGCCCCCGAATCAGCGATCAGCTGTTCATCAACGACCTGGTTTCCGCCCAGGCCATGGACTACCTGAACCTATACCGCTGCTTTGTGGCCGTGCTGTTTGCCGGCCTGCTCTTCACGCCGATTTTGACGGACACGGTTAGCGGCGAGGCTCGCCAATGGGGCCAGGTGATCACCTGGGCATTTATCTTTTTTGCCCCGGTCCAGCTGTACCTCGGTCGAACCCGCCGCGGTGCGCTGCTGTTTCGCTCGGCCGTTGGTTTCGCGTTCGATATTGTCGGCACCATGCTCATGATGACCGCGCTGGGCGGACTCGACAGCGGCATGGGCACACTGCTGGTGGGCTCAACAGCCGTTGCGGGCGTGGTCTTTCCTCTCAAGATGGGTCTGTCGGTTGCCGGCCTCGCGGCCCTGGTGCTGCTATGGCAAACCCTGGTGCAGGTGATCGACGGTACACAGACCTTCTCCACCCTGGCGCCGGCCGGCAGCCTGGGCGCCACGTATTTTGTCACCACGCTGCTCGGGCATTACCTGGCCCGGCGCTCCCGCGAATCTCAGCAGCTGGCGGTGCAACAGTCGGTCGACCTGGCCCAGCTGTCCCGGCTCAACCAGCTGATCGTGGCTCGGATGCGCACCGGAATCCTGATCGTGGACCCGGAGGAGAGCTGCCACGTGATGAACGATGCCGCCTGGTATCTGATGGGCATGCCCCCTAGCCGGGTCGGCGAGCTGGTTGAGCTGGCGCCCGAGGTTCTGGAAAACCTGCGCCACTGGCAAAAAACCGGCCGCCACCGGAATGAGTCGCTGACCCTCGCCAATGGGGTCCCCGCTGTGGTGCCGCGCTTCGCGCGTCTCAGCGCCTCTCAGCAGTCAGAGACGCTGATTTTTCTCGAAGACAGCTCGATCGTTTCGCGCCGAGCCCAGGAGATGACCCTTTCCTCTCTGGGACGACTATCGGCGACCATCGCCCACGAAATCCGCAACCCCCTGGCGGCGATCAGCCATTCAGGGCAGCTGCTGGCGGAGTCGGATCAGCTGGTGGCCGCCGATCAGCGGCTCACCGAGATCATCCTGCGCCACTGCCGCCGCATGAACGACATTATCGAAAACGTGCTGCAGCTGGCCCGGCAGGAGCCGCCCCGACCCGAGTCGCTGCGCCTGAAAGACTGGCTCGAAAATTTTGCGTTTGAGCTGCGGCGCGATCACGAAATGGGCGACCACAGCGTTCAGGTGGCCGTTGAGGACGCGGACCTAACCGCGCTCGTGGACCCCAGCCAGCTCCAGCAGGTGCTTTGGAATCTGTGCCAGAACGCGTTTCGCTACGGCCATGCGCCGGATCAGCCGGCGATGGTGACGCTGGCCGCGCGAGCCACCGATGACCTGAAATCGCCGCTGATCGAAGTGTCAGATCAGGGGCCGGGAGTCCCCGAGGCACAGCGGCAGCAGATTTTTGAACCGTTTTTCACCACGGCCAGCGACGGCACGGGCCTGGGACTGTACCTGTGTCAGCAGATCTGCGCCTCAAACCAGGCGATCTTGGAATACCAAGTCGGCGAGGAAGGCCACGGCAGCCTGTTTCGCATCTCACTTCAACGACCGGCTGGGGCGGAGATGGACGCTTGACGGCAGATGTTGCCGTAACTGGGCCTGATCCTTGCATAAGTCATCCCCATGGACGGCAATATTCACAGGGAAAATGGCGAGATGAGTAACCCGCTGGCGCTGATCATCGACGACGAGCCCGATATCCGGGAGCTGCTGGAAATCACCCTCAACCGCATGGATGTGGACGTCAAAACCGCGGCGAGCTGCGGCGATGCGCGAGACCTTCTGGGCGATCACCGTTTCGATCTGTGTTTTACAGACATGCGGCTGCCCGACGGCAACGGCATCGAGATTGTGCGGCACATCAGCAAGCACCACCCGGGGCTGCCGGTCGCGATGATCACCGCGCACGGAAACACCGAAGCGGCGGTTGAAGCCCTCAAGTCTGGCGCCTTCGATTTTGTCTCCAAACCGGTTGACCTTGGCGACCTACGGACCCTGGTCAGCACGGCGCTGAAGGTTCGCAAGCTGCCCAAGGAACAAGAGAGTGGCCAGAAGAACGACCTGCTGGGCAGCTCCAGCCAAATTCGAGCGGTACGCAAGCAGATTGAGAAGCTTGCCCGGAGCCAGGCGCCGATCCATATCAGCGGGGAAAGCGGTGTCGGCAAAGAGCTGGCGGCGCGCATGATCCACGAGCGCGGACCGCGCGCCGCTGCCCCTTTTGTCGCCGTCAACTGTGGAGCGATTCCCAGCGAGCTGATGGAAAGCGAGTTTTTTGGACACAAAAAGGGCTCTTTTACCGGCGCCAGCGCTGACAAGCAGGGGCTTTTCGAGGCCGCCACCGGCGGCACCATTTTTCTCGACGAAGTCGCGGACCTGCCCCTGCAGATGCAGGTCAAAATGCTGCGGGTGATCCAGGAAAAATCGGTCCGACCGATCGGCGCGACCCAGGAGCGTCCGGTGGACGTACGGATTCTCTCGGCAACCCACAAGAATCTGATGGGACTGGTGGAGTCCGGGGACTTTCGACAGGACCTCTACTACCGGATCAACGTCATCGAGCTGCGCATGCCTAACCTTCAGGAGCGGCCGGACGACATCAAGCTTCTGGCGCAACACTTCCTGACCCAGATCGCCGGCGAGTGGGGTATGGAGCCGGTCACGGTCAGCGAGCCGGCGATGCGCGCCCTGACGGACTACGCGTTTCCCGGCAACGTGCGGGAACTGCGCAACGTGCTGGAACGAGCTGTGACGCTCTGCGAGGACGACATCATCCAACGCTCCGATCTGCAGCTCCAGCCAGCTGAAGCGACCCCCAGCGGCAGCCTGTCGGATGAGATCGCCCAGCGTGGCGATGTGCCGCTGGAGGAATTCATCGGCAACATCGAGCGCGACGCGATCATGCAGGCGCTGGAGGAAACCCGCTTCAACAAGACCGCTGCGGCCAAGAAACTGGGCATCACGTTCCGCGCGCTGCGCTACCGCCTGAAGAAACTGAACCTGGAGTGACCATATGTGACGCTGAGCGTCACCATGTGACCTTCATCTCACTTAGCGGCCGGACGAAGGTCCCGATCCACAGTGTGAAACCGGTCACAAGCTGTGTCATCAAAATCCATTTTTTTCCGTGATATCAGCTAGTTAACACTTGGTAACATAACTTGGCACGGTCCCTGCTTTATTCCTCCCGAGTCTTGTCGAGCCGCGCTGTCGGGTGACCCTTAAGCGCAAGGAAGCTCAAACGGGGGCCACCTCGGCCAGCTCATTAAACTTGATTGTGTTTTTACTTTGAGAGGAAATTTACGTCATGCGTAAGCAACAAAAAGGTTTCACCCTGATCGAACTGATGATTGTTGTTGCAATCATCGGTATTCTGGCCGCAATTGCTATTCCGGCCTACCGCGACTTCCAGATCCGTTCCAAGGTCTCTGAGATCCTGGCCGCCATGGGCGCTTGTAAGACCACGGTTGCTGAGTTCTACGAGTCAAACGACGGTTTCACCAACCGCCTTGGCGCGCCGATCGATCCGAACATCTGCCAGGACGACGCCGGCGCTGGTAACCGCTCACGTCACGTTCTCTCCATGGTAGTTGCTGCCGACGGCATCATCACTGCCCAGGAGCAGAACACCGGTGCGCTGCCCGTGAACGGCACCATCGAGATGGCTCCGGTCGACAACGCCCAGGCCGCTATTCCGATCGCTGGTGGCACTGACATCTACGAGTGGATCTGCGGCGGCGGTGGTTCAACCATCGAAAACCGCTATCGCCCGGGTTCTTGCCAGGGTTAAGCCGGCAGGACCAACGCAACACGGACCGCCTCCTTCGGGAGGCGGTTCCACATCACCCGCTGCCGCTGCAGGAGACGACATGAGACAAAAGGGCTTCACACTGATCGAACTGATGATTGCCGTCGCGATCGTCGGGATCCTGGCAGCGATTGCCGTCCCGGCCTACCGAGACTTTCAGGTTCGAGCCAGGGTAAGTGAAGTTCTGGGGTCCATGGCCGCGTGCAAGCTATCCGCCATCGATTTCTACAACGAGAACAATGGCTGGAATCAGATCAACACCGGCGTCAACATTCAGGCTTTCGGACTCTGCGACAACAACGGATCGCGGCACGTCCAGGCCAATGGCACCACCATCGGTCCAGCGGGGATCATCACCGCGCTGACGCAGAACCTCGGCGCAGGCATCGCTGATGGACAGGCGCTGACCATGAGCCCGATTATCCAGGGCGTCGAGATTCGCGGATGGGTCTGCGGCGATCCGGCTGACGGAACAACGCTCACCCCCCGCTACAAGCCTGGCTCCTGCCAGGGCTAACAGCGCCACGGGGACGAGGCGACCTGCCCAACCGCCCGTCCAGACGGCGTTCAGTAACAATCCGCCACAAGGCGACCCTTACTTTCTGACGCGTCAAGTAGTAACCTTAGCTTCCGTTCGGAACATATTGATTTGAGGGCAATGTTATGGCTGCCACAGGGGCTTCAACCATCTCGCTTAGCGGATTGGCTCGCCGGCTGGTAGCCGAGGAGTTGATCTCCGGCGCGGACGCAGCCAGCGCGCAGGAAAAATCCACTCAGCAGAAGCTGCCGCTCGTCACTTATCTGGTCGAAAACGGCATCGTCGACTCCGGCGATATTGGCCGCCTGGCCTCCGAAGAGTTTGGTATTCCCCTGTTTGACGTTTTGGCCCTGGACTTGTCCCAGGCGCCGGTCAAGCTGGTATCAGAGAATCTGATCAACCGTCACCGCGCACTGCCGCTGTACAAACGCGGGAACCGTATGTATGTCGGTGTTTCCGACCCAACCAATCTGCGGGCACTCGACGAAATCAAGTTCCACGCCAATCTGGCCGTGGAGGCAATCTTGGTTCGCGACGACGAGCTGGGCGTTGCGATCGACAACGCGCTCAGCGCCGCCGATGAGATCATGGAGGATCTGGGCGACGAGGAAGGCCTGGACGACGTCGATTTCACCGACACCGACGATCTTCAGCACGAAGATTCGGGAGGCGTTGAGGCCGGCGGCACGGACGACACGCCCGTTGTCCGGTTCGTCAACAAGGTGCTGCTCGACGCGATCAAGCGTGGCGCGTCCGACATTCACTTTGAACCCTACGAAAAGAAATACCGCGTGCGCTTCCGCATGGACGGCGTGCTCAAGCAAATGGCGTCCCCACCGGTGAAGATGACGCCGCGGCTGGCCGCGCGCCTGAAGGTCATGTCCAGCCTGGATATCGCCGAAAAACGGATTCCGCAGGACGGCCGGATCAAGCTGAATATCTCAAAAACCCGCGCCATCGATTTCCGGGTGAGCACCTGCCCCACGCTGTTTGGGGAAAAGATTGTGCTGCGGATCCTCGACGCATCTGCCGCCAAGATGGGGATCGACAAGCTCGGCTATGAGGAAGAGCAGAAGGCGCTGTTCCTGGACGCCATTCACAAACCCTACGGCATGGTGCTGGTCACCGGGCCGACCGGCAGCGGCAAAACGGTCTCGCTGTATACCGCGCTCAACATTTTGAATACCGAGGGCCGCAACATCTCTACGGCCGAAGACCCGGTTGAAATTCGAGTTTCCGGAATCAACCAGGTTCAGCAGAACACCAAACAGGGCATGACGTTTGCCGCCGCGCTCCGGTCCTTCCTGCGCCAGGATCCGGACGTGATCATGGTCGGGGAGATCCGTGACCTGGAAACGGCCGAAATTGCCATCAAGGCCGCACAGACCGGTCACATGGTGCTCTCCACCCTACATACCAACGACGCGCCGCAAACCATCGCCCGACTGATGAACATGGGCATCGCGCCGTTCAACATCACCTCTTCCGTCACGCTGGTCATCGCTCAGCGTCTGGCCCGGCGACTTCATGATTGTAAGATCCCGGCCGATGTTCCGGAGGAAGCGCTGCTGGCCGAGGGCTTCAGCGAGGACGAACTGCAGGATCTGACCGTGTTCGAGCCCAAGGGCTGCACCAGCTGCAACGAAGGCTATAAAGGACGTGTGGGTATCTATCAGGTGATGCCCATCACAGAATCGATCCAGCGAATCATATTAGCTGGCGGGAATGCACTGCAGATCGGCGATCAGGCCAAAGAGGACGGCATTGGCGATCTGCGCGTGTCTGCGATGAACAAGGTCCGCGAAGGCGTGACCGGCCTCGTGGAAATCAACCGAGTGACGAAGGACTGAACCTATGGCGACCAAGGCGATAGAGCTCCCGGTTTTTACCTGGGAAGGGACCGACAAACGCGGCTCCAAGATCAAGGGCGAACAGACGGCTAAGAACGTCAACCTCGTCAAAGCTGAGCTGCGGCGTCAGGGTATCAACCCGACCAAGGTTCGGAAAAAAGCCAAGCCGCTTTTCGGCGCCTCAGGCAAGTCGATCAAACCGCAAGACATTGCGGTGTTCTCGCGGCAGCTAGCCACCATGATGCAGGCGGGCGTGCCGCTGGTTCAGGGATTTGACATCGTAGCCGGCGGTCAGAACAACCCGCGCATGAAAGACATGCTGGTCGACATCAAAAACAACATTGAGTCTGGCTCCTCCTTAAGTGAATCGCTGGCAAAACACCCGGTCCAGTTTGACGAGCTGTACGTCAACCTGGTTGCCGCGGGTGAACAGGCGGGTGTACTTGATACGCTGCTCGATGAAATCGCCACCTATAAAGAGCGCATCGAGGAAATCAAATCC
Organism: Pseudomonadota bacterium; assembly: GCA_039033415.1. NCBI lineage: Bacteria > Pseudomonadati > Pseudomonadota > Pseudomonadota bacterium. The sequence goes on from JBCCCR010000048.1 coordinate 22,547, forward strand.
AAGATCAAGAAGGCGCTGTTCTATCCAGCCGCCGTCATCGGCGTGGCGGTCATCGTGTCGCTGGTTCTGCTGATTTATGTGGTGCCTCAGTTTGAGGTCATCTTTCAGGACGCCGGTGCAGACCTTCCGGCGTTCACGGCCGGCATCATCAGCCTGTCCGAGTGGCTTCAGTCCGACGGCTGGATTCTTGGAATCGTATTTGGCGGCGGGATCGCCTCGATCATCTTTGCCAAGAAGCGTTCCAAAGCGTTTGCGCATTTTCTGGATCGGGTCGTTCTCAAGATTCCGGTGATCGGCGAAATCATGCACAACTCCGCCATCGCCCGCTTCGCTCGCACCCTCTCGACAACGTTCGCCGCCGGCGTGCCGCTGGTCGACGCGCTGGAGACGGTCTCCGGTGCCACCGGTAACCAGGTTTACGGCAACGCGGTGAAGCAGATTCGAGAAGACGTGTCGGTGGGTCACCAGCTTCAGCTCGCCATGCGCCAGGTTGATCTGTTTCCCCACATGGTGGTGCAGATGACCGCGATCGGTGAAGAGGCCGGCGCTCTCGACCAGATGCTGAAGAAGGTCGCCGAGTTCTACGAGAACGAGGTGAACCAGGCGGTGGATGCGCTCAGCAGTCTGCTCGAACCGATCATCATGGTGATCATCGGCGGTCTGGTGGGCAGCCTGGTTGTTGGTATGTATCTGCCGATCTTCAAGCTGGCAGCGGTCGTCTAAAAGAATCTTTGGGCCGGGCCCGGGGACATCACTCCGCGGCCCGGTAGACGCCTTCCATGATCGAACTGCTCTCTTCCAGCCTGCCAATCTGGCTCGGCGTGGTCTTCTTATATTCGCTGCTGATCGGCAGCTTTCTCAACGTCGTAATCCTGCGCCTGCCGGCGCGTATCGAGCACGACTGGAAGCTTCAGGTCAATGAGTTTCTGGAGCAGCCAGAGCTCGATCTCGAGGCGCCGCCGGACCTGGTTTTCGGTCGCTCAGCCTGCCCTCACTGCGGGCACCAGATCACCGCGCTCGAGAATATCCCGCTGGTCAGCTATCTGTTTCTCAGAGGCAAATGCTCCAACTGCAGCGCGCCGATATCCGCGCAATACCCCGTGGTCGAGGCGGTGACGGCGCTACTCAGCGTGATTGTCGCGTGGCGCTTCGGCTTCACCTGGGCAGCCGGGTTTGCGATGGCGCTGACCTGGGCCCTGGTGGCGCTCAGCGTCATCGACATCCGAGAACAGCTGCTGCCGGATGTCATTACCTTGCCGGCGCTCTGGGCCGGGCTGCTGCTGAATACCGCCGGCGTCTTTACCGATCTCACGAGTGCGGTCATCGGCGCCGCGGCTGGCTACCTGTCGCTCTGGCTGGTCTACCATCTGTTCAAGCTGGCCACGGGCAAAGAGGGTATGGGCTATGGCGACTTCAAGCTGCTCGCTGTCTTCGGCGCGTGGCTCGGCTGGCAGATTCTGCCGCTGGTCATCCTGCTGTCTTCGCTGGTAGGTGCGGTTGTCGGCATCGGCCTGATCATCTTTGCCGGCAAAGACCGAAACATCCCCATTCCGTTTGGGCCCTACATTGCCGCCGCCGGCTGGCTGGCGATGATCTGGGGCGAACGAATCATCGGCACTTATCTGGAATTCAGCGGGCTGTCATGATTTACCAGGTGGGTCTGACCGGCGGTATCGCGTCGGGTAAAAGCACGATTGCGCAGCTGTTCGTGGAACGCGGCGCGACGCTGGTCGATGCTGATCTGATTGCCCATCAGGTCGTGGCTGCCGGCACGCCGGGACTGCGCGCCGTCGTCAAAGCGTTCGGTGAGACCATGCTGACCGAAGACGGTGAGCTGAACCGACCGGCGATGCGGGAGCGGGTGTTCTCCGACCCCGGCGCTCGGCTTCGGCTCGAGGCGATTGTGCATCCCATGGTTCGAGCCGAAATGGCGCGGCAGATCACCAATGCTGACGGCCCCTATTGCGTGGTTGACGTCCCGCTGTTAACCGAATCTGCACAGCATTATCATTTTGATCGCGTGTTGGTCGTCGACGTATCGACCCAGACCCAGATCGATCGGCTCAAGGCCAGAGACGGTTTGTCCGATAGTCAAATCGCCGGAATCCTGGACGCCCAGGCCAGCCGGGACCAGCGGCTGGCGCTTGCGGATGACACGATCGACAACAACGGCGCGCTGGAAGCGCTGCCCGAGCAGGTGGAGCTACTGCACCAGCGCTACCTTGTAGAGGCCAAAGAAAAGAGGAACCCGGCATGACACGCTGGAAGGCATCAGGTATCCATCTACTCATCAGCGCCGGGATTGCAGCGGCTGCAGTGGCGGTGATGCTCGGCGTCATGTATCCATGGGAGTACTTTCAGGCGAGCGGCGGATTCAAGCTGCTGGCTATCCTCCTGTCGGTGGACGTGGTGATTGGCCCACTGCTGACGCTCCTGGTTTTTAAAATCGGGAAGCCCAGCCTGAAATTTGATCTGACGGTGATTGCGCTCCTGCAGGTCGCTGCCCTCGTCTACGGGATGTGGGTGGTGATCGAGGCTAGACCGGTGTTTCTTGTTCACGTCGGCGATCGCTTTCATCTCGTTCGCGCCAACGATCTGGAAGATGAGCTGCTGGCTTTGGGGTCGGAAGAGCGATTTAGAACCAAATCCTGGACTGGCCCAAGGCTCGCCGTTGCGATCAAACCCCGCGACGTGGATCGGCAGCAAGAGCTGATGATGGCTGCCCTGTCAGGAACGGATCTAAACTACTTTCCGGAGACCTATTCCGATTATGAACAGCATACGGACGCTGTGCTCGCCCGTTCCCTAAGCACCGTTCAGCTGCTCAAGAACCGGCCGGAGGACGGCGCGCCCATTGCCGCTTTCCTCGAGGACAATAGTCGCGAAGCCAGCTCTACGGTGGTTTTGCCGCTTAAGGTTGGCATCAACTTCCTGACGGCGCTGGTCGACTCCCGTACCGGGGAGATTCTGAAGATTTTTGCCGTCGATCCCTGGGGTGAGTGACCCTACCTTCGCACCAGGTATCAGCCGCGGTTTGCATCGAACGACGCCCGGCCGTCTGTTAGGCTAAAAAACGTGGACAGTTTCTTCAAAATCAACGGCGCGCTGCGGCTCAAACATAACTACCGGCTGGATACGGCCTATGACGGCCGCTACCTGATGCGGTTACCTGACGGCTGCCTGGTGCCATCCGATCGCTATGAAGAGGCGCGCCAGACGTTTGCCGGAACGGCATCCGCGGGGGCGAAAACCCGGCGCTGACCAGCTCTTCAGGCAATCTCGACGGCGGGTGTGTTAAGGTGCGCGCCTTTCGTCGCCGGGGCGACATGGCCTGAATGGCCGTTATGTCCCTGGCACCACCCGCTTAGGCCAAAAAATTGGCCTGGCCAGGACGCCTGGTCGTCTCGGTCTCGCGCAGGAAATCGTTATGCAATTTGATCAACTGGGGCTCGCGCCCGAACTGCTGCGTGCAGCATCCGAGCAAGGGTACCGTGAAGCGACGCCCGTTCAGGCGGAAGCCATTCCGGCCGTTCTTGCTGGGCATGATCTGCTGGCCGGCGCCCAGACTGGCACCGGCAAAACCGCGGGTTTCACCCTGCCGCTGCTTCAGCGGGTGCTGCTGGAGACTCAGCGGCGCGGGACGGTCCGTGCGCTGGTCCTGACACCAACCCGGGAGCTGGCTGCCCAGGTGCATCAATCGGTGAAGGACTATGGGCAGTTTCTGCGTTTCCGGTCGGCAGAGATTTACGGCGGGGTCAGCATACGTCCGCAGCTCAACAGGCTTCGCCAGGGAGTCGATATTCTCGTGGCGACCCCGGGCCGCCTGCTCGACCACGTCGGCCAGCAAACGGTTGATCTGTCGGCGCTTGAAATCCTGGTGCTCGACGAGGCGGACCGTATGCTGGACATGGGTTTTATCCACGACATCCGCCGGATTGTCCGGGCTACGCCCGACCAGCGTCAGACGCTGATGTTTTCCGCAACGTTTTCCAAAGACATCCGCAAGCTGGCCAAGGACTTCCTCCGGGAGCCGGTGGAAGTCCAGGTTGCGGCTCGCAACAGCACGGCAGACCGGGTCACACAGCGTCTTTATCCGGTAGAAAAGGGTCGCAAGCGCGAGCTCCTGTCTGAACTGATCGGCCAGGGAAACTGGCAGCAGGTGCTGGTGTTTACCCGCACCAAACACGGCGCCAACCGGCTTGCCGGCCAGCTGGAGAAAGACGGTATCAGCGCTGCCGCCATTCACGGGAATAAGAGCCAGGGTGCCCGCACGAGAGCACTCGCCGGCTTCAAGTCTGGTGAGGTGCGCGTTCTTGTCGCCACCGACATCGCCGCCAGAGGGCTGGATATTGAAAAACTCCCCCATGTCGTCAACTACGAATTGCCCGCCGCCGCCGAGGATTATGTCCATCGGATCGGACGCACCGCTCGGGCTGGCCAGGCCGGGGAGGCCATCTCGCTCTACTGTGATGACGAGCAGCGCCAGCTCCGAGATATTGAAAAACTCCTGAAAACCCGCATTGACCGGATCACTCGACCTGGCTACGAGATTGATCGGACGAAACAAAGCCGGCCATCGGGCGGGTCATCCGACGGCGCCCAGAAGAAACCGAAGCCCCGCCGCGGTGATCGAAGCGGGGGACCCTCCCGACGCCGCAAAGCCCGACGATCCGCCCCCCGCCAGGGTGCACGATAATTGAACAAGTGCTGCCGGGACGGCAGCTTGGCGGGACTACCTGTCAAGTTCGTCGACCCTCACTGTCACAAATAATTGACATCAAAATCGACGAAAATCAGGCTTTTTTCATCATTTACCCACTCCACCGGCAGACAACCTTAGACCCGGTAGACCAGTAGTCTTCGGGCATCGCATCTTCGCTGGCCGAAGTTTCTGTTTTAATAGGGCTTTTATTCTTAAAGTTTAACAATGTTTATCTAGGCGCGACCTCAGACGAAGCCTGCTGGCGGCGCAGGCTCTGTAAATCTTGACTGACAGTCGAGATTTGTCCATGATGAATGCTCGACAGCTCGTTTACCTATCGGCAGCAGCAGGCACTTCGCCGCTGTTGCAGGCAAATCCGCCCGGCAAATCGAGACGTCAAGGGGTATCAGCATTGGACCCATCCACAGATGCACCAGATCTCGACCATGAAGCCTTCATGAGGGCTCACTCGGTTCACGAAACGCAGCTGCAGAAACTGTCAGACGAGGCCGTCGGCGTGCTCGCTCAGGAGGTCCTGAGCCACCTGTCGACCCAGGTCTCTGACGACGTACTGCCCGGGGGGCAACTCGACAAGCATGCCCTGGAAGCGTTTTGTGACGCGCTCACCGGCGAGGACGGCGCGGTCGCCGCCGACATCATCATGCAGGCTCGCGGAGACGGCGTTTCGGTGGAATCGATTTACCTGGGTTATCTCGCCGGAGCTGCGCGAATGTTGGGCGATCGCTGGGAGGATGACCGCGTGACGTTTATGCAGGTGACCGTGGCATCCGGCCGGATCTACGCCATCATGCGCGGACTGCGGCGTTTCCTGGCACCGATCCTTCCGGATCAACAACGACACGCCCTCTTTGTCAGCATGCCTAACGACGACCATACGCTTGGCGTCACCATGGCAGCCGATCTTTTCCGACAGAAGGGTTGGGATATCCAGCTCGAGACCCATCGGACGCTCGACCAGCTTATCCAGACGCTGAAACAGAGCGACCATACGATCATCGGAGTCTCAGCGAGCCGCCCCGAAACGCTGGTTGATCTCGCCCGACTGGTGGTGTCGCTACGGATCTGCAAACCTCACAGCTTTATTCTGGTCAGCGGGCATATCACCGAAATGGAGCCGGATATTGTCGATCTGGTGGACGCTGACGCATTTGCCGGCAGCGTGCCGTCCGCAATCACCCAGCTTGAGCAGTTGGTCACCGACCTCGAGCAACGCGCAGGCTGAGCCACCGACAGATTCGCGATCCGCCGAGCCCAATAGGACCGGTTTAACACACCACGGCAAGAATCTAGCAGGCTGTTGGAAAAGCCATCCATAGCTTTTTCATCAACGCCAAGTGAAAAATGTGATTTTCACTTGGCTCACATTTTCAATGACTTACAGCCATCGAAAATGTCGGCACATCCATTTGCTGAAAGCAGCGCACCGAAAACTGCGTTTTTCAACACGCTGTTAGGCTAAAATTAAACGGATCCAATCCCTGTGGAACCGAACGATGAGAATGCTCCTGCTAGGTTTTCTGCTTCTGTCACAGCTGGCTGCGGCCCAGACTACGGTGACCTTGTCCCCGACCATCGACAACAGCATCTTTTCCGAGTCGGATAACTCGGGCGGTGGGGACGACAATCTCTTTATCGGCATTACCGCCGCCCAGGCTCAGAACGGGCAGCGCCGAGCGCTGCTCGCGTTCCAGGATCTTGCCCAAATTCCGGGCGGCGCGACCATCACGGCAGTCGAGCTGAATATGGCGGTCACCCGGGGCGTCGGCCCATCAATTCCGGTTGCGGTTTTTGAAACCACGAGTGCCTGGACCGAGGGAACCTCAACGCCCACCAATGCCGGCGGCGCGGGTGCGCCGGCCGCTGACGGCGGCGCCACGTGGCGTCTGGCGACCTCTCCGAACGACGAGTGGACCACTCAAGGCGGAGATTTTGATCCGGCTGAGCTGACCCAGGCCGACGTCAATACGAGCGGCAGCGTCACGTTTCCCTCGACCGCAGCGTTTGTGGCGCGCGTGCAGTCTTGGGTTGATGGCGAAACCAATAATGGCTTGATCCTAATCTCTCAAAGCTCGACGACACGCTCCGCCAAACGGCTGGGGTCGCGGGAAAACGCCAGCGCCGCGAACCGCCCGACGCTCGCCGTCACTTTCACGGAAGGCGCCTCCGACACGCCGTTGGCGGCCTCTGGACTCTGGTTCGACGCGGCGCTACCCGGTGACGGCTTTAACGTAATCGAATCAGCGCCGGCCGCCGGCAAAGGCATCGCCAACAGCATTACGGTGTTCTACTTCGGCTACGACGCCACCGGCGCCCGCCTGTGGCTGGTGTCCGATACGGTGCCGGGACCGTTTTTGCAGGATCAGACACTCACGCTGCCGATGCTCCTGGGAGGTACCTCAGGCGATTTCCAAACGCCCGCGCCGGGCTCCGAGCTCACGAACTGGGGGACCCTGGACGTGACCCTCAGCGGCTGCACGACCGGAGTGTTTGAGCTCAGCGGCATCGACGGCAACAAACGCTTTGAAGCGACGCAGCTCACGGCGGTCAGCGGCATCAGCTGCGGCGAGACCCGCTAACTTCCGGAAGGGTGCCGCCGGGCTATCTCACCCCGGCATACAAACGTTCCTGATCGGTCTAAAATGACGAGATGGAACAGGAACTGCTGATCAAGGTACTGCTGTCGACCGTATTGGGTTTCCTCGGCGGGTGGCTGGTCAAAACCGTGTTTGCCGGCGGCCGGCTGAAGAAAGCGGAAAAAGACTGGCGCCTTCAGCTGCAGGCTACGACCGAAGCTCGAGACGCAGCGGCCCTCAAGGTTCGTGAACTGCGCTCGAAAGTCGGCGAGATGGAAGCGTCGTTTGGCAGCGTCGAGAAAGACATGGTTCGCATCCGCGATTCCATGGAGCAGCGGGAGCAATCCATCCAGGTCCTTCGTGACGACCTGCTCAACGCCAAAAGCAAGATGCAGGAGGTGGACCAGCTTCGCGCAACCCTGGCCGACCGCGAAGACAAGCTTCGGAAGCTCTCCCGGGTCCGAACCGAGCTGCTCAAAAATACGGTTCAGGGCAGCGAGCTTGAGTCGGCGAAGCTGGAGCTGGAGACGGTGCTTCAGCGAGCAACCCAGCTGGAAACCGAAAACGCGACCCTTGCTGAGGAGCGCGATCGCCTAAAGGGCCGGGCCCA
>JBCCCR010000049.1 GCA_039033415.1 Pseudomonadota bacterium
ACCGGCACGCCGGCTTCGTGTTGCTTGAGAATGGCCAGAATCTGGCGGTCGGAAAATCGAGACTTCTTCATGCTTCACTCCTTCTGCGATCATCTTAAAAGTCTCTACTCAAAACCTCGACTAAAATCTGGGGGGATTACACTATCCCTGTCGTTTCTCTTACGGCTCTTACCATATTGTGGATCGCGAGGGTTACCAGCTCATTGGTCGCTTGTTCGTCAATAAAGGTATTGCTGACGCCCGGGCCGATTCTGAAATTATCTACCGCTTTCTCGACAATGTAAGCGTCAGTGCTCGCGCCGGCGAGGGCAGGATACGCCGCATAGGAGTCGACGCCTATACCTACAAAGCCAAGCCAACTTGACCCTGTTTCACGGTAGATTTTTAGAGTAGCTGTTCTGGTCGAATATGACGAAGATGTAGCAACGCCAACCACTTCGTTCCAGCCATCTTCTAGTCGGATTACGGCTTCACGCTGAACGTAAGTTCTTGAATCCGAGATGGTTTGCCTGAAACCCGACCCATTCGTCCGATTGGCTATTTCAACGTCTTCAACCCCATCACTTGACGACACTAGAATCGTCACGGGAATGCTTTGTGTGACAGCGCGAATCTCACTTTCAGTTGATGCTGTGTAACTCCGATCTGCAACCAAGCGAAGCTCGAGGTCACTTCCGACAAGTGGACGGCTCTCATTGGCGCCAGACTCATTTCTTTGAAACACACGCTCAGCGTCCTGAAGGTCCCTAAAGGTTGCCCAATCGAAACTGGCGCTCGAAATATTAACTACTTCGTCGTTGCGTGCCACGTACGTTTGAGACAAAGTCCATCGTTTTCTTAGGTCCAACGTATCTACAAAGGAAATTGTTAGAGAGATCTCTGCGGCACGGTTACGCGCAACGCCGCTATCGAGAACTTACTGGGCGGGATGCGCCAGCTGCCGGCGGCAAATCGTCGAGGGATCTCACTGCTCAGGAAAAAGCTGCTGACCAGGCAGCGCGGCTCCAGATTAGCACCGAGTTAGGCCACTCCCGCGAGCAAATCACGGCGACTTACCTTGGCCGATAATAACGCCCTCGACGAGACGCCAACGATCGGCACGACCGAAGCTGCACGCCTGCTCCACTGCTGCTCCGAAACCGTCAAACGCCGAGCGCGCGATGGCGAACTTCCAGGTCGGCGCGTCGGCCGATCCTGGGTTTTCCTTCGGGCTGACGTCCTAAACTACGTGCGGGGCTATACTGGTCCTGAGCGGTCGCCGCACCTATCAGGAAGGAGACTGCAATCATGCAAATCTACCAACGTGGTAAACGCGGCATCTGGTGGGTCCGGTTCACATCGCCGGATCACCGAAGAATACGCGTCAGCACTGGGACTGCCGATAAAAAGGCAGCCCAGGAATACGCCGACAAACTGAAGGCGGATTCATGGCGCGTTTGTAAGCTCGGGGACCGTCCCCGAAGGTCATGGCAGGAAGCTGTGATCCGTTTTTTGAAGGAGACGACCCACAAGCGAACCCATGCGCAGGACATTGCAAAGTTGAAGTGGCTCGATCCATACCTGGGGCATCTGATGCTGGATGAGGTCCGCCCGGATGTGCTTCGCTCCATTCGCGACCGCATCGAAGGTGGCCATGGCCCCAAGGGCGGTTCGACACGCGCAAACTGCAACCGTTACCTTGCTCTGGTTCGTTCGATCCTGCGCAAGGCGGCGGGCGAGTGGGACTGGCTGGACCGTCCGCCGGTGATCAAGCTTCATTCGGAAGGTCCGGGAAGCCGTCAGGAATATCGATGGCTCACCCGTTCCCAGGCCGACCGCCTGCTTCGACGACTTAAACCCCACCGGCACATTGCAGACATGATGCGATTCACCCTGGCTACGGGGCTAAGAGAGAGGAACGTCACTGGACTGACGTGGTCGCGTGTCGATATTCCTCGAAAAGTGGCCTGGGTCTCGCCCATCGAGTCCAAGTCCAGACGCGCTCTTTCGGTGCCGCTAAATGAGGATGCTATTCGGGTCCTTGGGTACTGGCACCTACGCCACCCGGATAACGTGTTTGTTTGGCGGTGTAGGCCGGTCAAGCGGGCCAACACGAAAGCTTGGCGCGACGCCTTGCGTGCGGAAGGGTTAAAGCCGCACCGGGGAAAGCACCAGGAGAACTTTCGCTGGCACGATCTGCGGCATACGTGGGCAACATGGCACGTGATGGCTGGAACGCCTCTGGAGGTGCTGCAGCAGTTGGGTGGCTGGTCGAGTTTTGAGATGGTGTTGCGGTATGCCCATCTCGCTCCGAGTCACGTAGCCGCCTATGCATCGAACGTCAGTGGCACAAATCTGGCACGTTTTGAAAACGAGACTCAATGCGCCCCATTGGAATCCGGGCTAAAGCACTGAAAAATATCGGAAAAATGGTGGGCCGTATAGGATTCGAACCTATGACCAATGGATTAAAAGTCCACTGCTCTACCAACTGAGCTAACGGCCCCAGGGAAGGCGGCGAATAATAATGTAATCGCTGCTGGCTGTACAGAGGCGCGGCCAATGGATTTGCGCTGTGCACATTGTCATCGGTGAGAGGCACACATTCACCAGGGAGACACCCAATGCATATTGGCCTGCTGTTTATCGGTTTACTGGTGTTTTTGGGATTGGTCGGCTAGCGGCTCAGGCGTCACCAGGCCGTTTGCGGCATGGAGTACTCTGTTAGCAGTCGTGTCAGTTCGCTTTCTTCGCTCGCAGGGCAGCCTTGTCGGCTTCGCTGAGAAACGCGGCGTCGACCGCGTTGAGCCGCGCTTGGCGAATCTGCGCTTCGCTCATGCCGGCGGCGGGCGCCGCCTGTTCGATTTCGTGCGGCAGGTCGATGCCACTGATCGACGGGTCGTCGCTGTTCAGCGTGACCTTGAGGCCGGCCTCTGCCATCTGCGTCACGGGGTGTGACGGATAGTCCGCGACCGCGCTGATGTGCAGGTTGGAGGTGATACATACCTCCAAGGGGATTTCGTGCTCCACCAGGAAATCTACGAGCTTAGGGTCTTCCAGCGACCGAAAGCCGTGGCCGATTCGGCTCGCCCCAAGGTCCCTGATCGCTGACCACACGCTGGCCGCACCGTCCGCCTCACCGGCGTGAACCGTCACCGCCAAGCCGGCGTCCGCGACCTTGCGGAAGTGATCCTTAAAAAGCGGGGCCGGGTAGCCGGCTTCGTCGCCGGCGAGATCGACGGCGATAAGGTGCTGGCGGTTGGCGAGGAGCGCGTCGAGCTCGCGGTGGCAGATCTCAGGCCCGTAGGTTCTACTCAGGATGCCGATCAGCTGACAGGGCAGGCCGGTTTCTTCGCGGCCCTGCGTGACGCCGTCCGCCACCGCAGCCACCACACTCGCCGGATCCAGCTGATGGCTCTCGGCCATAAACCACGGGCTGAACCGCAGCTCCGCATAGTCGATCCCGTGGCGTTGCATATCGAGGACGTTCTCATAAGCGATGCGACGGCACGCTTCGAGGTCCACCAAAATGGCGGTGAGATATTTGAACCGTTCAAGAAACGCCATCAGCCCGGGCTCCTTGCCGTCGATCTGGACGTAAGGCAAAAGGTCGGCGGCGTTGTCGGCCGGCAGCGGCACGCCGTGCTGCTTGGCCAGCTCGAGGATGGTCGTCAGCCGGACGTTACCGTCGAGGTGGCGATGCAGGTCCACCAGCGGCAGGTTGGGGTCCATGGTTGTCACGCGAGCACTCGCTAAGGCAATCAATGAGAAATAGTTAAAGGTCCGAGAGCCCTGAAAGACTCTCGGACCCAAAGTTGGTCCTGAGCAGTGTGACTGACGTCAGGCCAGCAGGCTGCGCAGCATCCAGGCGTTTTTCTCATGCACCTGCATCCGCTGGGTCAGCAGGTCTGCCGTAGGCTCATCGCCAGCCTCGTCGGCTGCCTCGAAAACACTGCGTGCTGTCCGCACGACCGTCTCTTGCCCGTCCACGAGCTGCCCGATCATCTCTTCGGCACTCGGAACGCCGGTTTCTTCGGCGATCGACGAAAGCTCGGCAAACTGCTTGTAAGAACCCGGCGCGGCTACGTCCAACGCCCGAATCCGCTCGGCGATCTCATCGACCGCGGTTGCCAGCTCCGTGTAATGCGTCTCAAACAGCGTGTGCAGCGTCGCAAACATCGGCCCGGTCACGTTCCAATGGAAGTTGTGCGTCTTCAGATATAATGTGTAGCTATCCGCCAGCAGTCGGGACAGGCCTTCAGCGATCTTGTCTCGGTCTGATTCGTTGATTCCGATGTTGATGCTCATTGCTCGTACTCCTTAATCGATGCGGCTATGTTACGCATTGATATTCAATTGTTCAAATCAATTGATATGATTATATCGATTGAGTATTGCTATTAAATGACCAAGCCCGAGCGCCAGAATCCGCCGTCAGACCCAGCAGCTAGCGACACCGCTGGCGCCTCGGCTGCACTCGATCTTAGCGGGGTGATGAATCGCGATGTCCCGGAGCTGCAGCGGCGCGTCCGACTGATTGCGCGGCGTCGCCGCGAAGGCAAGCCGGTGGACCGAGCCGTGGCGGCGCTTGAGGCCATGGCCGCCGAATCCCGCGCGGCCCGGGAATCACGCGATGCGGCGGCGCTAAGGGTGGAGTTTGATCCTCAGCTGCCCATCAGCGGGCATATCGACGAAATCTGCCGTCAGCTTCAAAACCACCAGGTGCTGGTGGTCGCCGGTGAAACCGGTTCCGGCAAAACGACCCAACTCCCCAAGGCCTGCTGGCTGGCGGGGCGCGGCCGGGTGGGATGGATCGGATGCACGCAGCCTCGGCGAATTGCCGCCAGGAGCATCGCGGCCCGGCTGGCGGAGGAGCTCAACGTAACCGTGGGTGAGGCCGTGGGCTATCAGGTGCGCTTCGACCAGCAGGTCGGCACCGATAGTCTCATTAAGGTCATGACCGACGGCATCCTGCTGAGCGAAACCGAGCGCGACCGCCAGCTGATGGCGTACGACACGCTGATCATCGACGAAGCGCACGAGCGCTCCCTCAACATCGATTTTTTGCTGGGCTACCTCAAGCGCCTGCTGCCCAAGCGCCCCGATCTAAAGCTGATTATCACCTCAGCGACCATCGATACCGCCCGCTTTTCGGCGCACTTTGATGATGCGCCGGTGATCGAGGTTTCTGGCCGCAGCTACCCGGTCGAGATGCGATACAGGCCGCTGCTGGACGAGTCGGGCGAAAGTATCAGCCTGCCCGATGCGATCGTTCAGGCGGTGGCTGAACTCAGCCAGGTGGACCCTCGCGGCGACGCGCTGGTATTCCTGTCCGGCGAGCGCGACATCCGCGAGGCGGCGGATGCCCTCAGCAAAGCCCAGCTCCGGAACACCGAGATCCTGCCGCTCTACGCCCGGCTGTCGCGCAAAGACCAGCAGAAAATCTTTCGCCCCGGAGCAGCACGCCGCATTGTGCTGAGCACCAACGTCGCCGAAACCTCGCTGACCGTGCCGCGCATCCGCTTTGTGATCGACACCGGGCTTGCCCGAATCTCTCGCTACAGTCAGCGCAGCAAGGTGCAGCGCCTGCCGATCGAGCCCATCTCGCAGGCAAGCGCCAATCAGCGGTCAGGGCGCTGCGGTCGACTCGGGCCCGGCGTTTGTATTCGGCTTTTCGCCGAAGACGATTTTGACGCTCGCGAGCGCTACACCCAGCCGGAAATCCTGCGCACCAACCTGGCTTCCGTCATTCTTCAAATGGAGCTGCTCAAGCTGGGTCAGGTGGAAGACTACCCGTTCCTGGATCCACCCTCCGCGGCCTTTATCCGCGATGGCTACCATCTGCTGACGGAACTCAACGCGATCGACGCCGGGCAGAAGCTCACGGCGCTGGGCCGCAAGATGGCGCGCTGGCCGCTGGACGTTCGATTGGCGAGGCTCGTGCTTGCGGGTGAGAAGCTCGGCTGTCTCGACGATGCGATGGTGCTCGCCGCCTTTTTGTCGCTGCCGGACCCGCGCGAACGACCGTTGGACGCCCAGCAGGCGGCTGATCAGCAGCAGGCCCGCTGGCAGGATACCCAGTCCGACTTCGGGGGCGTCCTGCGGCTGTGGCAAGAGTGGCTGGGCGTGCGGGCGGATCAATCCCAGCGTCAGCAGCGTAGCTGGGCACGTGACCATTTCTTGAGCTACCTGCGCTTGCGTGAGTGGCACGACCTGACGCGCCAGCTGGCTGACGTTGCGGGCGTGTCCAAACCCGGGCGGCTGGCTCCGCCAGAGGGTACGGAGCGAGAGGTCGCGGCGGCGGAGAAGGAACGCAGCGATCGGGTTCACAAAGCGCTGCTCAGCGCATTTCTGGGGCATGTCGGCGTCAAAGACGAGAAGGGCTACCTCGGCGCGCGCGATCGTCGCTACGACATCTTTCCGGGCTCCGGTCTTTTCAAGCGCGGGCCGCGGTGGATGGTCAGCGCTTTTCTGGTCGAAACCACCCGACTTTACGCCAGGCTCAACGCCTCGGTTGAGCCGGCCTGGATCGAACAGGCGGGCGCGCACCTGATCAAACGACGCTTCTTTGATCCCTACTGGTCTCGACGACAGGGCAGGGTGCTGGGGTATGAGCAGGTCAGTCTCTATGGACTCGTTCTGGTCGGAAAGCGCCGGGTGCATTTCGGGCCGCACGAGACGGCTGAGGCCCACCGGGTGTTTCTACTGGAGGCGCTCGCTCGCGGAGAACTTAATACGCGAGGGAAGTTTGCTGAGGCTAATCGAAGGCTATTGGCGCAGCTCGAATCGCTCGAGCAGCGCATGCGCCGGGCCGACCTGCGGGTGGATGATGAAGCTCTGGCTGAGGTGTTTGGCGCACGCGTTCCTGGTCATATTCACAGTGCGAAGCAGTTTGAGAAATGGCGCGGTGAGGCCGAGCAGGCTGATCCCCGCTGCTTGTTCCTGGCTGAAGCTGACGTATCGACCAGCCAGCCGGTGCCGCTGGCTGACGACTGGCCAGACAGCCTTGAACTTGCAGGCGCGAGCTTTCCCTTGAAATATCGGTTCGATCCAGCGGCGGACGACGATGGCGTCACGCTTGAGCTGCCGCTGGCGCTCGTCAATCTGCCCGCGGCGGAGCCGCTGGAGTGGCTGGTCCCCGGCTATCTGGCGGATAAGGTCACCGCGTTGCTCAAGAGTCTGCCCAAAGCGCTTCGCCGGCGCGTTGTGCCAGCGCCGGACTACGCCCGGAAGTTCCTTGAAAGTCCCACCGACGAGGATCGGCATGGGTCACTGCGCACGGCCTTGGCGACGTTCCTTACCCGGGAAACGGGGCAGGAATTCAGTGCTGCGCAGTTTGATGAAGCCAATCTCGAACCCTGGCTGCGCATGAATGTCCGTCTGCTCGACGGGAAGGAGGTGTTGGACGAGGGTCGCAGCCTCAGCGCCATCACGCGCCGCTGGGAAGAGCAGGGGCGCGAGCAGTTTCTACGTCTGAGCGAAGCGACGCTGCGTCACGACGGCGCCCGCGAATGGCGCTTCGGATCGATCCCTGAGACGACCGAACTGCCGGGCGACATCACGGCCTACCCTGCGCTGGTGGATCAGGGCGACGCGGTGGGCGTTCGGGTCTTTGACGGTGAGGTTGAGGCACGCGAACACCATCGGTACGGGCTGCGCCGCCTGCTGGTGCTGAGTCTGGCGGACCGTTTCAAATACCTGGGTCGGCATCTGGCGCTGACTCCGGAGAACTATCTGCAGTATGCCGGCGTTGGCTCCGCCAAAGAGCTGGAGCACGACATCTTGTATGCCGTTTCCATGGCGCTGGTCGACGAAGGTGAAGCCCCGCCGCGCAGCGAAGCAGCGTTTGAAACGTTGGCAGCTCGAGCGCGTTCTCAGGTGGTACGCGCTGGTACCGAGCTTTCGACGCTAGTTGCAGAAGTGCTCAAGCGATTTCATCAGATCAGGCATCAGCTCAACGATGAGCTGGAAAAAATCTCGCCCAGCGCGGTCGCCGACGTGCACCAGCAGCTCGAATATCTGATTTATCCGGGCTTCCTGACGGAGGTGACCTACGGGCGCCTCACGCACTACCCGCGCTATCTGGACGGTATCTCGCTGAGGCTCGAGCGGCTGGAGAAAGATCCGCTGAAGGATCGGCGGCATCTGTCGCAGATCAGCGGATTTTGGGACGACTACATCCAGCGCTGCGCTATTGAGGACGGCTATCCCGCCGCGCTTGACGAGTTTCACTGGCTGCTGGAGGAATACCGAATTTCGCTTTTCTCCCAGCCGCTCAAAACCGCCCAACCGGTTTCAGCGAAGCGCCTCAAGAGCGCCTGGACGAAGGTCTTGGCCCCGGCCTGACGCAGGCCGTCGGCAAACTCACAAGTCTTGTCATGACCGATCGTTCCCCTATCGCTCCGCCTAATCATCGACAGGTGCTCAACCTCGCCTGGCCGATGATCTTATCCAACGTGTCTATCCCGCTGCTCGGCATGGTCGATACCGCGGTCGTCGGGCATCTGCCCGAGGCGCACCACCTCGGGGCGGTGGCGGTTGGCGCCACCATCTTTAGCTTTGTGTTCTGGGGCTTCGGGTTCCTGCGCATGGGCACCACCGGTTTTGTGGCGCAGGCCTATGGCAAGCAGGACAAAATTCGCGTGACCGTCCTGCTGGCCCAGGCTGGGCTGCTCGCGCTGGTCATCGCGGCGCTGATCATCGCGGCGCAGTTTTTTATCCGGGAGATTGCAGTCGGGCTGATTGCGCCGCCGCCTGAGGTCGCCGCCGGCGCTCGGACCTATTTCGCCATCCGAATCTGGGCGGCACCGGCAACCCTGCTTACCTACGCGCTGGTCGGGTGGTTTCTGGGCTGTCAGGACGCCCGCTCGCCGCTGCTCGTCATGCTCACGGCCAACGTCGTCAACATCGTCTTTGATCTGATCTTCGTCGTGGGGATGGACCTTGGCGTAGCGGGTGTCGCCTGGGCGTCGCTGCTGGGCGAGTATCTCGCGGTGGGGCTCGGCCTGGTGCTGGTTGCACGACGCCGAATGCTGGGGCTGGCCTGGCGCGAGCGTTCTCGGATATTCAACCGCGATGAGTTGCGCGCACTGCTGCGCGTCAACGGCGACATTATGCTGCGGACGCTTTGCCTGATCTTTACTTTCGCCTTTTTCACCCGCCAGGGCGCGCAGCAGGGTGAGATTGTGCTGGCGGCCAACGCCATCTTGCTGAACCTGCAGAGCTTCATGGCCTACGGCCTGGACGGTTTCGCCCACGCGGCGGAAGCACTGGTCGGTCGGGGCATCGGCGTAGGGCGACGCAAGCACATCGTGGAGGCTATCCGGCTCAGCGGCTGGTGGTCGCTGTGGTTTGCTTCAGCCATGGCGCTCCTTTATCTGCTGTCAGGGCAGTGGATCGTCTCGCTGATGACCGACATTGAGTCCGTGCGGGCAGCAACCGCCCGCTTTCTGCCCTGGATGATCCTGTCGCCGCTCGTGTCGGTGTGGAGTTTCTGGCTCGATGGGATATTCATCGGCGCGACGCGCGGGCGCGACATGCGCAACACGATGCTGGTCTCAACGTTTGTCGCTTTTTTGCCGGCCTGGTGGTTCCTTCAAGGATGGGGAAACCATGGGCTGTGGGCGGCGTTTATGGTGTTTTTTGCCGTGCGGGGGCTGCTGCTGGGGTGGCTGACGCCCCGCATTGTTCGCCTTGGGAGCTAAATTCCGGCCTCGAGTCGCCGGGACCGGCCACGCTATTTAATGCGTTTGACCTTTACGGACCGGCCGACACCCTCGACGTACAGCTTCCACGATCCCAACGATTTCGGTTCGATGGTGACCTTGGGGCTGTCAGAGCTGGCGCGTACCTCGCCTGATCCAACCTGCTGCCAGACCATGCCGTTGTCGAGCTTGAAGCGCGTTCGACCGGACCAGCCGGTGAATTTACCGTCGATTCGGGCCTCGATGGGCGTGCGGGAAGATTCTTTGGGCCGTAGACCTCGCTGGTCAATAGTGGCAGACTCTCGCGCCGCCACCGCTGGCGCGGGGGTGGTGGCGCCCCCTGTCGACGCCGGCGCGCCGGCAGCGGGTGCGTTTGCGGCCTTTGGGGGAGACGCCGGGGGCCGGTCGTCTTTTAGCCATTGGTTTAAAAACTCTAGTTCCGCAGGGCTAAGCTTATCGAGGCCTGCCTGCTCGAACTCCTGGCCGGTCATGCGTTCCTCGAGGGTCGACTGCGCCAATGCGGCGCTCGCGACAAAAAGGTGAGCGCCTGTGGCGAAGATCAAGAAGCGGGCAAATCGATGCATACGGATGTCCAGATAGTTTTCGGCAACGGCCGGGGGCATTCTGAGCGACAAACAGGGTTTTTTGCAACGCGGATTGAGAACGTAAATTTAACGCCGAGCTAATGTTTGTTTGTTAGCCTGTGCGAAATTTTGGACCTACGTCCCGTAGTTTTGGGGCAGCATTTGTTAAACTACTTTAAGTAAGTGGGCCAACCGCCTAGGCCCTAAGCCAGAGCCGGGGGACACCGTGCGGCGCAACGAACCAGGCAACAGGTTGGTTTATTGGCGGGAGGGCACCCGATGTTATGGCCGAGGGCCAGGCTCGGTGCCGGCACACAATCGATTATATGAAGCGCGGACATGACCGTGCTCGAGAGCATTTTATGAGCTTATTTGACCGGATTGGCAGCAGCGGCGCCCTGGGGACAGGTCGTGCTGCCATTCTTACTTCAGGGCTGCTGGCCGCGGTTCTCGCGGTGCCGGCGGCACACGCTGAAACGGGCGGTTCGCTGCGCCTGGCCAGGAACGATTCAGGCAGTATCGTCCAGGCGATCGCTATTAAAGAATGGCGTTTTGATGCCCGGACCGGCGAGCTGCGGGTGACCAGCCAGGGTGGCGCACGCCGCTGCGGAATCAGCTCCGGTAAGCAGAGTGACCAAACGCTGATTCTCGATGGCGTCCGGTATCCGGTGGAACGGTTCCGGGTCGCCGGCAAGAACGAAAAGCGGATTGAAGTCACGCCGGTGATTGTCGGCGAGATGTTCCCGCTGTGCGTTGTTCCGCAGGCTTCGCCGGGGCTAGTCTCCGCAGTGAGCACCAAAGGCTCAGCTTCCGGGCTAAACGTAGAACTCGACGTGTTGGGCCAGCCCCCGAGCGATCTTGGAGTTTCGGACGGCATCGGCTACGACGTGTTTGCTGCACCGGCAACCATTTCTCTGGGCCTCACGGAAGACGTGCTGTGCCTGCAGGGTCCCGGTCAGGGCGGCGTGCGGCTGTCGGTGACCGACACCAACCTGATCACCACCAACTACCAGGGGTTCCAGTCTCTCGACTACCGGCCCTTTGGTGGCAGCGGCTCGGCCCAACCGACGCTGCGCGCGATGACCGACGGAAACCCAGTTTGTCTGGCTTTTCCGGCGTTGGCCCAGGTGGTAACGCCAGAGACGCCAGCCAGCACCTGCTCTCCGGCAGACATTTTCTTTGTCGACGGCTTTGAGGACGGCGGAAGCCCAATCGGAGGCCCGGCCAGCACCGATCTGGAGATCGATCTGCGCCTGGTCGAAAACCCGAACACCACCACCCTCCAGAATGCCGTTTACGAGCTCGTGGTCACCAACTGCGGCGACAATCCAGCGACCAACGTAGTCGTACGAGACTTCTACCCCACCGGCGGCACCCAGTCGGGTAAGCCAACCCGCTTGGGCTCGGGGACGTGGAGCTGTACCTCCGGCGCCACGTGTGCCGACGGCTCCGGTTACGTTGACGTTAACGTGGGTACGCTCGACCCGGGCGCGACGGCAGTGATCAACGTCGATCGGCCACTGACCGCTGGAAACGCGGGCGAGACCCTCCAGGTGACGGCGTCCGTGGCGGAGCTCGACGGCAACGGCGAGAACGATCCAAGCGACAACATCGCCAGCTGGGAATTTGACGTTCGTGATAACGAGCTTCCGGCAGGCACAGCCACCGGCAGCTGCACCATCGACGAAGACTCCGGCACCACCGACGTCGCGGCCGCCGGCTGCAACAACGGCGAAGGTTATGCGATCGAGGTGACCGACTCTGACGGCACCATCGCCGCGGTCAGCGCCACCTCGCTCAATACCAACATCCTGACGGTGGTCGGCGACCCGACCTTCACCGGTGTCGGCACCGACACGATTACGGTCACCGGACTTCAGGTGGCCACCGTGGCTGACGCCAACGGCTCCGCCACCGTTCGCGTTTCGATTACCGACGATCTCGGTGGTATCGGCAACGTCGATCTGAGCATCACCGTTGACGCGGTGAACGATCCGCCGACAATCACGGTGCTCGGCGGCTTTGATTACAACGGCGGCGATCCAATTTTCGCCGGCCCGAACTGCGACCAGACGTCTTCAACGGACTGCGCTGATCAAAGCTACCCCGCCAGCGTCGGGGCCTTCAACGCAACCTTCGCGGATTGGGTCGTCGCGGTTTCACCCGGACCGGCTGATGAGGCAGGTCAGCTCACGTCGGTCAGCATCGGTGCGCCGAGCGATCCGTCACTGTTCATCGGGGCGTCTTTCGAGCCGAGCCTGATCGAACGGGTTGGCGGGACCTGGGACCTCGATTACGGCCTGAACGGCGACAGCGGCACCGCGACGGTCAGCATCACCGTCACC
Source organism: Pseudomonadota bacterium (assembly GCA_039033415.1). Lineage (NCBI taxonomy): Bacteria > Pseudomonadati > Pseudomonadota > Pseudomonadota bacterium. The sequence goes on from JBCCCR010000049.1 coordinate 12,613, forward strand.
GACGACCAGGCGGAAAACAACGAGACGGTGTTTAGCTTCGACATTCTGGTCGACAACTCACCGCCGGTAGTCTCCGTGACCGGGGCGCCGAACACGATTCCCGAAGAGTCGGTGGACGAGACGCTCTCAGGCGGAGGATTCTTTGTTGCCGCGTCAGATCCGGAAAACGATGCGGTCACCATCAGCGTGACCTCATCCGACCAGAGCCTTGTGGCTGACGGCGACATCGTCGTGGACGACGCAGATCTCAACAACATACAGATTACGGTCACCACTCAGCCGAACGCCTTTGGCATCGTCGATCTGTCGGTGGTGGCCACCGATACGGTCGACTCGGCGCCCGGCATCGTGTCGCTGACCGTGGACAACGTGAACGATCCGCCCACCGTCGTGTTCTCTGATGCCGCGACTATCGAAGCTGACGGCAACGTGATTAGCTTTACGGCCGGCGACCCGCCGGAGCTGACGGTGAACGACGCTGGCGGCATCCAGTTCATCCCCAACCTGGTGCAGGTGGCGGGTGACGCGGTGCTCGGTGAAAACGAGGGCTCGATCGACGCGCTGATCTCGAACGGCGTGGTTGTCACCGTCCTGAGCGATCCTTCCGGCGTGCTGAATGGTGCGCCTTCGGCCGACGATAACGGCCAGCTGGCCTATGTACTTGCCAGTCCGGCGGTCGCAGGTAGCGCCACGCTGCAGATCACCGTGACCGACAACGGCTCGCCGAACGAAACCTCAACGCCGCAGGAGCTGACCTTCACCGTTCAGACGCCCTGATTCGGCTTCAAAAAGGGGTCAGGTTAACTTTCTGCAGAAAGTTAACCTGACCCCTTTTTGGCTTTTCCTGTTTTGATGCCGGGCTGACCGCCCGGCAGGCGGCGCGGGTCTCTGGCGGTGCCGCCTTTTTCCTGACCCCCATTTGTTTTCTACAATAGGCGGCTGACATGCAGCGTCAAAAGCCCCAATACCGCAATCTGGCCAACTGGTGGGACTACTATCAGCAGGCCCATCATGCGAGCGCCCTGGAGGACCTGGATGCGGTGATTTCGCCGCTGCTGGGTGACGAAGCGGCGCGCGAACAGCTGCTGCCTGCGCTGCTGACGCTTGGGGATCTTGAGGTCGACCCATACTGCCTGGCGGTGTACTGTGACTACTTTGTCCATCGCGAGGGCGAACGCACCGCTCGGTTTCCTCTGACCCGTCAGATTCTGCAGATCGATCGCCTCGAAGACTCTTTCGACCCCGATGCCGGCGCTGACGAGGGCCTCCGGCGGCTCCTCATGGCGATGGTGAAGGACGTTCGCGTGGTGCTGGTTGTGCTGGTGCAGCGCCTGGTGGGCCTGAGGCAGCTGACCTCTGCCACCGAGGCGGAACAGCGCAGCGCCGCGTCATTGGTCAAAGCGATCTACGCGCCGCTGGCGAACCGGCTCGGAATCTGGCAGCTCAAATGGGAGCTGGAGGATCTGGTTTTCCGGTTTCTCGAGCCGCAGCTGTATCGGCGAATCGCGGGTTTGCTGTCGGAACGGCGCATGGATCGCGAGCGCTATATCCGCCGATTCATCGATCAGGTCAAGACCGAGCTCGCCGGCGTGGGTATTGAGGCGGAGGTCGTCGGGCGGCCAAAACACATCTTCAGCATCTGGAAAAAGATGCAGCGCAAAGGACTTGCGTTCGCGCAGCTCCACGACATCCGCGCGGTTCGGGTGCTCGTAGACGACGTTGCGCAATGTTACTCGGCGCTGGGGATCGTACACACGCTCTGGCGTCCGGTGCCCGGGGAATTTGACGACTATGTTGCCAACCCCAAAGGCAACAACTACCAGTCACTGCATACCGCGGTCTTTGGTCCAGAGGGCAAAACCGTCGAGATCCAAATCCGCACCCAGGCGATGCACCAGCATGCGGAGCTTGGCGTGGCGGCGCACTGGCGCTACAAGGAGGGCGGGGAGCACGACCCCGGTTACCAGCGCAAGCTCAACTGGATGCGTCAGCTGCTGGAAGGCGGTGATGAGGCGACGGTCCTCGACGAGTTTGGCCCTGACGGCGACGAGGACCGTGTTTATGTGCTCACGCCCAAGGGCAAAGTGCTGGACATGAAGCGCGGCAGCACGGTGCTCGATTTTGCCTACCAGGTCCATACCTCCGTCGGAAACCGGTGCAAAGGCGCGAAGGTGAACGGCCGAATTGTGCCGCTCACCTTTCAGCTTCATAACGGCGAGCAGGTCGAGATCCTCACCAGCAAACAGGAGGACCCCAGCCGGGATTGGCTGGTGCCCCGTCTGGGATATCTTGCGAGCGCCCGGTCGCGGTCCAAGGTCCGCCAGTGGTTTCGTCAGAAAGACCGCGATCGGAACCTGGCGGAGGGCCGCGAGATTCTGGACAAGGAGCTGAAGCGCCTGGGGCTGCCGGGTAAAGACCTGCAGCCGTTGGTTGAGCGCTTCAACTTCAAGGATTTGGACGGGCTATACGTGGCGGTGGCGATCAGCGAGGTGACCGTCGGCCAGGTGGCGGCGGCGCTCGAGGACTTCAGCCGCAGCGACGAAGAGGCGCTGCCGCTGGTGCGCGCGCCGCAGAAGAAGCCTCGCAACGACGACGACCTGATCATCGAAGGCGTGGGGCAGCTGCTGACGGTGATCGCCAAGTGCTGTTCCCCATTGCCGGGTGATCCGATCATCGGCTTTGTCACCAAAACTCGCGGCGTGAGTATCCACCGACGGGACTGCAAAAATGTGGATCGGCTGATTCGCAACGATCCGGCGAGAATGCTGGAGGTTGCGTGGGGCGGCGACACCAAAGGCAAATATCAGGCAGAGGTGCTGCTGCACGCTTATGACCGCAAGAACCTGGTGCGGGACATTGGCCAGCTCACGTCCAATCTGCGCAGCGAAATGCTCAGTTTTCATACCCAGGTCGACGCAGCTCGGGGCGAAGCCGAGATCCGTATGCTCGTGCAGGTCACCGACTTTGATCATCTCAACGACCTACTCAACCGTCTGGTGGCGCTGCCCAACGTGACCAGCGCCGTGCGTACCGGATGAGTTGACGTAACCGGCGCCGTCTGGCCGTGCTGGGGCCAAGGTTTGCAGGAAGGATCAAGACGGTTCAGGTATCACAATCATTCACCGCGAAATGGGGCTTTTGCACCCAAATTGCCTTACTATTCTGACCACTAACAAACATAAGGGGCATGGCTGATGAGCGCGGGCCACCAGCCGGAGCCCCGAGCCGCAACGATTCAATGGATTCAGGTCAATCAGTAGCTATTCCCGGCTATTCCGTGGAGCGAGAGCTCGGACGCGGCGGTATGGCCGTGGTTTACTCGGCGGTCCAGGAATCGGTTGAGCGGCGGGTTGCGCTCAAGGTGATGTCGCGGGTTTTGTTGGTCGACACAAGCTTCAGCGAGCGGTTCATGCGCGAGGCGAAGATCGCCGCTAATCTCTATCACCCGAATATTGTTGCCGTGCACGATGTCGGTGTTTACGACGAGCAGCACTACATCGCCATGGAGTACTTGTCGGGTGGCGATCTGGCGGTTCGCTGCGGCGACAATATCCAGCTGGTCAGCACCGTTCGCGTGGTGCGGGAAATCGCCAGCGCTTTGCATTACGCGCACAGCAAAGGGTTTGTGCATCGCGACGTTAAGCCGGAGAACATCCTGTTCCGCGAGGACGGCAGCGCGGTGCTGACCGACTTTGGGATCGCCCGGGCGGTCAATTCGGCGACGCAGATGACCAAGACCGGCGCCGTCGTCGGCACGCCGCAGTACATGAGTCCGGAGCAGGCGCGAGGTAAAGACCTAGACGGTCGTTCGGACCTGTACGGGCTCGGCATTGTGTTTTACGAGATGCTCATGGGGCGGGTGCCGTTTGAGGGCAGCGACTCCGTGGCCGTCGGCATCCAGCACGTCACCGAGCCGGTTCCCCGGCTCCCCGATAAGCTGCACTACATCCAGCCAGTGCTGGAACGTTTCCTGGCCAAACATCCGGACGATCGTTATCAGTCCGGCGGTGAGGCGGTGGTCGATCTGCAGAATCTCGAGCAGCGGCTGCTCAGCGGCGAGGTCCCGGTAGTCCCGGGAGTGGCCGGATCCAACCGGGAGACGCGGATCAGCAATCCACCGTCAGCCGGGCCGCTGCCGGAGCTGACGCCCCTGGATGAGACCCGCGCTATGCCAACGCCGACGGTCGGCGAGAAGCCGGAGCCGGTGCAAGCCGATACGCCGGCGCCCCAGAGTCCGCCGGCGCCAGGCACTCCGCTCTCGGCCACGCCCCGTCCGGACGGGAGCGTGCGCCAGGAACCGCGGCTGGGCTCGATGGATGATCTCAGCAGCTTCGACCGAACCGTCAGCCACCCTCAGTACAACCCGGCGCAGGCGGCCGCGGGTTCGGACAGGCAGAAAAAGGGAGGCGCCGGGCGCTGGGTGGTGATTCTGGTTCTCCTGGCCGGCATCGGCGGGGTGGGTTTCTGGCAGCAGGATCGGCTGCTGGCGTTGCTGCCGAATCAGGACGTCAATCGATGGCTGGCACAGGCAGAGCAGGCGGGTGACTTCGGCCGTTGGTACGGCGAATCGAGCGATTTTGCCAACGTGCTCTACCAGCGGGTTTTGGAGGCCGATCCCACCAATCGCCGGGCTTTGGCGGGTTTAGAGCTGGTGGCGCTGTCGCTGTGTGATGACGCTGAGCAGGCGCTGGTGGACGGCAACCCCAGCCAGGCTGAGCTCTTGCTTTCGCGTGCCCGCGAGCTATCACCCGACCTGCCCCGGGTCGTAGAAATTACGGCGCGGTTAGCTGAGCCTGATCGCCCGCCGGCTGAGCCGGAGCCAGCGCCCGTCGTCGATCGATCTTCCGAGATCGCCGGCTTGCTGGAGCAGGCCCAGGTACACCTGCGGGCGGGTCGGCTCGTGCGGCCCGCGAGCGGCAGCGCCCTGAGCGCCTTTGATCAGGTGCTTGAGATCGATCCGCAGCAGGCGGACGCGCTGGCGGGTCGAGCCATCATCAACGATCGCCTCAGCCAGGATCTTGCGGCGGCGATCACCGCGAGGGATATCAGCGCCGCGGATCAGGCGCTCCAGCAGCTGGTGTTGGTGTCGGAGGATGCCGTCGCTTTGAACAATGCCCGCCAGCAGCTCGACGGTCTGCGCAGCGAGGCGGAGAACCGGCAGCGCGCCGAGGAGGTGCGGCAGCAGCGCATCACCCAGATGCTGCAGGAGGGTGAAGCCTTTTTGGCGCGTGATCAGCTGAACGAGCCGCCCGGCGAAAATGCCAGCAACCGGTTTCGCGGCGTGCTGCGCGCGGACCCGACCAACGAGGCGGCGCGCGACGGCCTCGAGCGGGTGGCTCGTCGCTACATGGTGCTGACCGAGCAGGCGCTCGAAGACGATCGACTCGATGAGGCGGAAACCATGATCGGCTATATTGAAGATCTGAACCCGGCCCAGGCGGGGCTGGGCCGGGCCAAGCGCCGGCTGGCGATTTACCGGGAGCAGAACGAGCGCAATCAGGGGGTCAGCGACTCTCAGCGTCAGCAGGTGGATGGGCTGCTAGCGCAGGCTCGCACCGCGCTGGATGAGGGGTCGCTCATGCAGCCGCCCGGGTCTTCAGCTTTCGATTCCTACAAAGCGGTGCTTCGGATCGAGCCGGGCAACGGAGAGGCGCAGCAGGGGCTGAGCCGAGTCTCGGAGCTGCTGGCCGGTCGGGTGCGCGGCCAGCTGGGTGCCGGGGAGCTAGAGGTGGCCTTGGCGTCGTTTCTCGACGCCGAGCAGACCAATCCGGCCAATCCCAATCTGCCGCTTTTGCGCGCGGATCTTGGGGCCGCGCTGCGTGATGCGGCGCGCGTGGCGATTGATGCGGGACGGCTGGAAGACGCGGGCGGCTGGCTGACCCGAGCGAGCGACGTGGATCCGGGGCATCCGGATCTGGATGCGCTTCAGCTGCAGCTCAGTATCGCGAGCGAATAGGGCAGCTCTTCTCAGCTGTCGGGTGTCAGGATATCTTTGAGCGCCGCACGGGCCGCGGCAAACGAAAAGTGCTGCTCGACGTTCGCCAGGCCGCCGTCGGACAGCTGCTGCCAGAGGGCCGGGTTGCGATAGGCCTCGAGCACGGCGGCGGCAAAATCCTCCGGTGAATCACCGACCATCACCTCCTGTCCCGGCACCACGTGCATGCCTTCGACGGCAGGACTGGTGGCGACGACGGGCTGGCCGTAGCTCATTGCCATATTGATCTTGCCTTTGACGCCCGCGCCGTAGCGCAGCGGCGCCAGCGAGAGCCGGCAGCCGTCGAGATACGGTTCGAGATCCTCCACAAAACCCAGCACTTCAACGTCGGGCCCAGCCAGCGCTTTCACCGCGTCGGTCATCTTGCTGCCGATCACCGTGAGCTTGATGCCTTCCTCCTGCTGATGCACCAGCGGCAGCACCTCGCGTACAAACCAGGTGATGCCGTCGATGTTTGGCGGATGCTGAAAGCCGCCGACAAACAGCAGGCCCTCGCGTTCTTCATACGACTTGCGGCGTCCGTGTACGGGGTGGATGTTGGACAGGATCGAGACCTTGATGTCCGGGGCGTCCTCGCGAAGAAACTCGCGCTCGTACTCACTCACCACTAGGGTGAGGTCACAGCGGCGGGCAACGTCGAGCTCCCGGGTTCGTGTCTTGGCTGCGGCGGCGTGCAGCGAAGGTTGGTTCTCAAGCTCCGCCAGCCGCTGTTCGCGCAGATAGTGCAGGTCGACGGTATCGAAGAGCAGGCGCGCTCGCGGACAGCAGGTTCTGACCGACTCGATGTGATTGCTGGCGATGTAGTGCCGGCTCAGGATCACCGCATCGAGCGTGTTACCGACCTCTTTCAGGTACTGGTGGGCCGACTTGATAAACGGATGATAGAGCACCTCAACGCCAAGCTGCTGCAGGGGAGCGGTGTAGCGGTCATCGAAGGCGCGGTTTTCGGCCATGAACCGGACGTGCCAGCCGAGGTCGAGAAGCAGGCGCATCAGGTTGACCATCCTGACTGAACCCGAATCCTGGTCCGGCGTGGGCGTGGTGGCATCGATGATCAACACGCTGCGCTGGCGCCGATGGCGCCGCGTCAGGTCCAGCGGTCTCTGCGGATCCGGCTGATCTGGAAGAACCTCCCGCCATCGGTCGACAAACTTCTCCTGGTTGACCACCTGGTAACGTTTGACCCCGGAACTGGTGTCGGTGCCGCTGGTGACGCCCTCAAAATGCACCACCTGGGCGGCCGGCTGGTAGAGCACCCGCAGACCGTGTTCGCGGACCCGAAACGCTAAATCGGTGTCCTCGTAATAGGCGGGTCGGTAGCGGGTGTCGAAGCCACCCAGCTCGGCAAACAGCTCCCGGCGCAGCATGATCGCCGCTCCGGAACAGTAGTCGACCTCGCGGACAAAGTTGACCGTCGGCGCTGACGGGTTTTCGAAGCGACCGTAGTTCCAGCCGGAGCCGTCGCTGAACACAATGCCGCCGGCCTCCTGCAGCCGACCGTCCGGGTAAACCAGCTTGGCCCCCGCCAGGCCCACCTCCGGATGCTGCGCGAAGGTCTCCAGCAGCCGATCAAAACACCCGTGCTCCACCACCGTGTCGTTGTTGAGGAAGAACACATACTCGCCGGTAGCGGACTCGGCCCCCCGGTTGCAGGTATCGATAAAGCCGCTGTTCTCTTCGTTGTGCAGGACTCGCAAACCGGTGTGTTCCGCCAGCCGTTCGCGGGTTTCGTCGCTGGAGCAATCGTCGACAACAATCACTTCGAAGCTGGCGCTGTCTGTTAAGCCGCTCAGCGACTTAAGGCAAGCCTGCGTGTGGTGGTAATGGTTATAGGTTGGAATGACCACCGAAATTTTTGGTGCGTCCGGCAGCGTAAAGGTCAGCGGCTCAAAGGGCTCGTCCGTGTCAATTTCGGCCAGCACCTTGGGGCCAATTTCCGGCTCGCCGCGGGAAAGCTCCTGGCCGATGCGATCAATGGTTCCCTTAAGGCCGCGAACGCGCAGGCTGTTTCGGGCGCGCTGCTGCAGGCTGGCGGCACGCTGCTGATGAAAATTCAAGCCACTCAGCGCTCGCCGGGCGACGCGGGCAGCCACCCGCAGCGGACGAGTCAGTTTCCAGCTGCGCGTGGAAAGGACCATCTCCAGTTCCTCGGCAACGCCAAGAAGCTGTTGGGAAACCGCTTCGATCCGCTCGTCCAGCTGGGAAATATGAAGACGTTGCGCTTCAGTCTCGTCCCGCAGCCGGAGCGCCCAGGCGGAACGATCCTCGAACTCATCCTGCAGCTGCTGGTGGGTGGCGGTGAGCTGCGAGAGATCTTCTTCGAGCGACTTCGCCCAGCCCAAAGCATCCTCGGCGCGACGTGCCTCGCGGCTGGCCCAGCCGGCGCGCTGCTCCAGCTCCTGCTGTTGCCGAGTCAGCTTTGCCTGCAACGTTTTGGCCAGCTCGCTCGCCTCATGAAGTCGCCGGGCGCGGTCTGCGCTCCCCAGATCGTCCGGTGCCGGTGCCTTGAGCGGATAGCGGCCTGAGGCAGGCTCGGTTTCTTCGCCAGGCAGGAGCGAAAGGTATCTGGCGACCGACTCTTGCGGTGACAACAGCGGCTTTTCCGACGCGCGTAGCGCCTCCAGCTGCTCCCGGTCGAGCGTCGCGATTGCCTGCACCAGATTGTCCGACTTGGGGTCGATCAGCAGCCCGGTCTTTCCGTGGTCGATTCGGTGAGCCAATGCACCCACCCGGGTTGCCAGAACCGGTACATCCAGCGCCCACATTTCGCTCAGCGTGTAGTTGAACGTTTCTGAAACCTGCGACAGCAGTAGTGCCAGGTCGGGCCGAATTTCATCAAGTAGGGACGGCAACTCGGCCAGCTGATATTCCAGGATGATGTGTACGTGGTTGCAGCCATAAAACGCTTCGGCAAACTTGCTGCCGCCCAGGAGATAGACGTCAGCAAACCGCGTGAGCTCAGGCAGCGCCTCCCGCAGCAGGCCAGCCCCTTTCTGATCACTGATCCTTCCCGGTACCACCAGGCGCCAGCGCGGCCCGTCGGACAACGTCTGCGGTTGCCGCGCGTGCTCGAAAGGCACCAGTCCGTGGCTGACCGTCGTGATCTCTGGTAGGGCGTCACGATCCACCAGGCGCTCAAGATTGGCCCTGACGGTATCGCTTGGTGCCAGCACTGCCACCTGCGGGCCCTTGAGCGCCGCCAGCCAGCGCTCGCGGACCCGCCGCCAGCGTTCAGGCGACATGGCGTGGAAGTGACTTTCGGCCAGCGCTTCGGTTAATCGGTCATCGGAGAAATCGGCCGCCGACGACTCAAACAGCAGGCCGAGGTCCGGCCAGGCCGGGTAGTAGTCGTGCAGCATCGCCAGCGTTGGGAGCCCGGTTTCCAGCGCCTCAACGCTGTGTCCGATGAGCGAGGACACCACCACGGCGGTCACGCCGTGGGTACTACAGATGGCGTCGAGCACCTGGCGATAGGCGCTTTGCTCAACCACGCTGCCGGCGATGGGGATCGGCAGCGCCCACCGGGCTACGCACGGCGCGTCGAGCGACCCGGGGTGTAGCCTGAGTTCCTGCCCTTGGGACGCATCTCCCGGATTGGCGAAGCTCAGCAGAAAGAGATGCCAGGCTGAATCCCAGGCGTCGGCGGTGTCAGCAGCCCAGCGGGCGGTGCCGCCGCCCCAGCTGTGCAGGATATGAAGCACGACCGGCTTTGCGTCCAGGCCCGCATAGGGCAGGGGCAGGGCCGGAGTCTGCTCGGTGATTTCCCACAGCCGGCTGTTCAGCTGGTCCAGGGGCGCTGCCGCCGGTCGGTCTCGTGGGTCGACCGCGTTGGGTGGTTTCGTTTCGGTTGGCGCCGGCCCAACCAGCAGGTGGGAACACGCCAACCGGTGCTGCGCCTGCGATGAGTCTGCGGTGCGGTCCGGCCAGACGGTTTTCGAGTCCGGGGAAGGCCACAGGCAACACGCCGGGTTAATGTCTCGATAGGGAAAAGCGAGTCTCGGTGTGGCCCACCACAGCGCGGAATCGGTCTCAGCCATCGGCCAGCTTGTGGTCAGCCATTCCGGGCGCACGGCTGAAACCACCTGCGCGTCGGGCTGCGCTTCCAGGCAGCGATAGAGCCGCTCCAACGCCATCGGTGGGAGCGCAGTGCCGGCTTCGAGCACGAGCACGTCGCACCCCGCCGCGAGCCCTGCGGCCAGCGCTTCCTGCGGACTCTCGTGAATGGTCGCGTCCGGCCCAGGCAGTTCCGCCCAGTCCGGGAGAGCCCGTTTGAGCGTTTCTTTGTATCGGGTTGCCTGGTCAGCGGCAGACGCAGCGCTCCACAGGACCACCGCGCAGCGCTGGCTCATACCGATAGATTCGTTGATCGTTAGACGTTAGCGATTAGCTGCGCGGCCTAGAAGCCGAGATCGCTCATGTCCGGCATTTCGATCTCTTTGTACCCGTCGGGAATCTCAAAGACGAGCGGGTCGATGTCGTCGTGAGACACCGACTTCAGCTGGCCGGTGCTGGTCCCCATACGCGGGTCGTAGTGGGTGTACTGAACGGGAATCTCGTCTTTACCGGGCTCACCGAAGTCCAGCACGCCGTCGGACATTTGACCGAAGCTGTTCGCCAGGTCCTGGACGAAGGTCATCATGCCGCGAACGGCAGCGTAGTCCTCTTCGGGTATATCCAGCTCCTTGGCTGTGGTCACGCATTGCTCGGACGATTTGCTGTCGCCGGCGTAAACCTCAATTACCTCGCAGTCGTAGCCGGCAATCTTGCGGGATTCGCCGGTGCGCTCGTAGCTGCGCGGCTTGGCCTCGCCAGCCATCTTGGGCATCATCGAGCTCATCATCTTTTTCATCTGAGCCCGCTGTGAAGCCGGCAGAGCCGCGAGCTGCTGCTCCATCTGGGCCATCACCTGCTTCTGCATGTCGGCGATCTTCTGGACCTGCTCCTTACCCATCACCATGTAGCTGCGATCATCCTGGTTGATCGCGATGAACTGACCGTTGGTTGAATCGAAGATCGCAAAACCCTCGCCGCCCGGTGCGGACATGCGGATTTTGCCGTTGGCGATTTCAGTCTTGCCGTTTTCGATGGCGCCGTCTTCGCTGTTGGCGTAGACGATGGTGGTGTCGGCGAACGCGGCGGTACCCGACAGGGCAATTCCCGCGGCGGCCAGCGCAGCGCAGCTAAGCTTCAGTTTCATGCCGATTCCTAAAGAATTTTGAGGGCCGGAATTATCGGCGATTGCGCGTCAGGTGTCATCCACAGCCGCAGGTGTACAATGCGCGCACGAAAGTTTAGGGAACGACAAACCGTTGAAAAACCGAGCTATTGGCCAGGTCTTGCTGCTCCTAATCGCGGGTATTTTGGTCGGTGCCGGCTGCGCTCAGCGCCCCGCTCCGATCGAGGAGAGAAGCCTGGCGGCCCAGGTTCGTCAACAGGCGGCGGAGACCGCTGGCGTGGTCGAGGTTTTTCCGCTCAGCGGCGGCGAGGATGGTGCGCTGATCGAGCGTGCGCGCCAGGCTGAGGCTGAGGGTGCGCTGGAGCAGGCCAGCATCCTGATTTCCCAGGCGATCGAGCTGGCGCCCCAGGACGCGGCGCACTGGCAATACCTGGCGGAGATCGAGCTGGAGCAGGGGCAGTATTCGGCGGCGATCGACCACGCCAGGGAAAGTTACGAGCTCGGCCCGCGCGTCGGGCAGATCTGCGCGCGGAACTGGCTGACGATTCAGCGCGCCAACGAAGCGCTGCGCCGTTCCTCGGCAGCCATCCAGGCCGGCGCTCGGGCGGAAGAGTGCGCGGTTCGAAATCCGTCCACCTACTGAGCGGGATCACCGCACGGCCCGCCGGCGACCGTGAAACAACGTAGTCGATCCGATGCCCAGCCTCGCTGAACAAGTTGACGACGTGCTGGCGTCTGGCGGAGAGCTGGACCAGGCCTGGCCGCAGTTTCGGCCACGCGACGGTCAGCGTGAGCTGGCGACGGAAATTGCGCTGGCCATGGAGGCGGGTGAACCGCTCATTGCCGAAGCCGGTACCGGCATTGGCAAAACGTTTGCCTATCTGCTCCCCGCGCTGGTGTCGGGTCAGCGGGTCGTGGTTTCCACCGGTACCCGGACGCTGCAGGACCAGCTTTATCAGCGCGATATCCCTCAGCTTTTAGCCGCGCTGGATCTGAAACCGCGCGTGTCCCTGCTGAAAGGCCGATCGAACTATCTCTGTATCCACCGGATGAATCACGCCACCGATAGCGGCGTCATCGACTCACCCGAGCTGCTCACGCTGCTCGACAAAACCCGCGGGTGGGCGCAGCAGACGGACGACGGTGACCTCGTGGGGGCAACGTTCCTGCCGGACAACTCACCGCTGCGGCCGCAGGTCTCCTCAACGGTCGACAACTGTCTCGGCGGCGAGTGTCCCAACTACGGAGACTGCTGGGTGATCCGCGCCAGGCGGCAAGCTCAGGAAGCCGATCTGGTGGTCGTTAACCACCATCTGCTGTTTGCAGACCTGGCCCTGAAGCAGGAGGGTTTCGGTGAACTGCTGCCCGAGTGTGACGCGATTGTCGTGGACGAGGCCCACCAGGTACCTGACGTGGCCAGCCGGTTTTTTGGGCGCAGCTTCTCCTTTCGTCAGCTCACCGAGCTGGCCCGCGACTGTCGCAGCGAGGGCGCCGGTGCCCCCGGTGCTTTACCGGTGCTCGTGGAAACTTTGGCGGAACTCGATGCAGCGGCGCGGCGGCTGAGGCTTGCCGTCAGCACGGTCAGCGGCCGGCTCGGGAATCGCGGCCCGTGGCAGGAAGCGCGGCGGCGCGATGGCCTGGAGGGTGAGCTGGTGGGCGTCGCTGACGTGCTCGGCCGGCTGAGTCAGGCGCTGAAGCCGCTTGCGCCGGCCACGGCAGGGCTGGAGTCGGTCTGGCAGCGCAGCCAGCGGCTGCAGGCGGCGGCCTCCGCATTCCTGAACGACGAGGACAGCGACCACGTCTGCTGGTATGAGGCGTCTCGCCAGGGTTTTCAGCTGCAGCGGACCCCGCTCAATCTTGCTGAGGCGCTTGGCAGCATTCGTGAGGCGGCAGCGCCCTGCTGGATTTACACCTCCGCCACGCTATCGGTCGGCGGACGGTTTGATCTGTTCCAAAGCCAGCTGGGCCTGGAGAGCGCCCGCTCGGTGTCGATCGACAGCCCGTTCGACTATGAGAATCGGGCGCTGCTCTATCATCCGTCAGGCCTCCCCGAACCTGCCGAGCAGGGATTTGTGCCCGCGTTTGTCGCGGCGCTGCTGCCGCTGCTGGACATCACCGGGGGCCGCGCGTTTGTGCTGTTCACCAGCCATCGCAACCTGCAGCAGGCTCGCGCGATTCTGAGCAACGCCCTGGACCTGCCGATTTTTGTTCAGGGTGATGCACCCCGGCACCAGCTGCTGGAGGACTTTCGGCGGTCCGGCAACGGCGTGCTGCTGGGCGCGGCGAGCTTCTGGGCCGGCGTCGACGTGCCCGGCGATGCGCTCAGCTGCGTGGCCGTCGACAAGCTGCCGTTTGCCGCGCCGGACGATCCGGTGATCCAGGCCAGGCTCAATAAGCTGCGACAGGAAGGCGAAGCCCCATTCGGTCGCTACCAGCTGCCGGCGGCGGTGCTGACCCTCAAGCAGGGGGTCGGGCGCCTCCTGCGGCACGAAAACGATCGCGGTGTGGTGGTGGTGGGTGACCCGCGGTTGACCAGCAAGGGCTACGGAAAGGTGTTCCTCAAAAGCCTGCCGCCGGCTCGTTACACCCGGGATCTCGCGGACGTTCGATCGTTTTTTGCCTGATTTTGTAACGAACGGGCCCGCACGACCGTCCTATTGATGGCGGCAGCAGACATTTGTTCGGAAATAGCGAACTTTACGACCCTGAACGTACGACAGGCGTCGTTAAATTGGCTATACTTCTCGCACTGTTGGCACATGCCCGGAGTACGATCCAATGCGACGCATGAAGAAGTCGGGCATTCCGAGACCTACAGAAGCCGAGCTGTCGATCCTGAGCATTCTTTGGCAGCGCGGCCCCAGTACGGTGCGGGATGTCCATGAAATTCTTAATAAAAAAGAGAATACCGGCTACACCACCGCTCTGAAGCTGCTGCAGGTGATGCATACCAAAGGGCTGGTGGCGCGCGACGATTCGCAGCGCGCACACGTCTATAAACCAGCGATGAGTAAAGATTACACGCAGACCCAGTTCGTCACCGACCTGGTTCAGCGGGTGTTTGACGGCTCGCCATCTGAGCTGGTGCTGCACGCTCTGGGTAACTCCAGGCGCGCCACCGCCGACGAGCTGGCCCAGATTCGGGCGATGTTGGACCAGATAGAAGAAGACGAAGGCTGACTCTCTGCGGCTCCCGCGGGAGTCCTGGCAGGGGGTCACCGCCGTCGGTGACAGGAATGATGGGGTACTCATGACCGAGCTGTTGATCGGACTTGGACTGGAACCCGCCGTAATCGGACCATGGATTACGGCCTTGGGCTGGGCGCTTGTACATTTTGTGTGGCAGGGCGCGCTGCTCGGCGCGGCGTTTGCCGCCGGCTGCTGGCTGCTGCGTGGCGGCAGCCCGGAATATCGTTACTGGCTGGGTCTCGGCTGCCTCGCCGCCATGGCGCTCGCACCCCTGGCGACTTTCACGCTGCTGCTGGAATCGTCCGGCACACTGCTGTTTACCGATACTGCGTCACTGCAGGTCTGGGCTGACCCGGCGATTGCGGCCGTAGCTGCCGGCACCGGGCTGGCGCCTGAAACGGTCTCGCTGTCCCTCGAACAGGCGCTGCCGTGGATCGTCGGCATCTGGGCCCTGGGTGTGCTCGCCATGAGCACCCGGGTTGCGGTCAACTGGACGCGTCTGATCCGCCTGAGCCGGGTCGGTATCCTGCCGATCAGCGAAGAACTTGAGCAGCGGGTTGAGGCGCTGAAACAGTCGATGGGCGTTCGGCAGGCCGTTCGGGTGGTCGAGACGACCGTCGCGCAGGTTCCTACAGTGCTGGGCTGGCTCCGGCCGATGATTCTCCTGCCCACCTCCACGCTGGTGGGCCTTAGCCCCGCGCAGCTCGATCTGGTGATCGCCCACGAGCTGGGCCACATTCGGCGGCTGGATTTTCTGATCAACCTGTTTCAGGTGCTGGTCGAGACGCTGCTGTTTTACCACCCGATGGTGCGCTGGGTTTCACGCCGTGTTCGGGAAGAGCGCGAGCAGTGCTGCGACGACATGGTTGTGGCAGTCTGCGGCAACCGCATTCAGTACGCCCGGGCGCTGGCCAACCTTGAGTCAATGCGCAGCCCGCAGCTTGAACCTGCTTTGGCCGCAACCGGCGGTCAGCTGGTGCAGCGCATCGAGCGAATCGTCTGCACGCATCGCCAGCGCGACAACTTCAGCGCCAACAGCGGCGTCGTTTTTGTCATCGCCGGCCTGTTGGTGCTCGCAGCGCAGCTCGCCGATCCGATCGGTGTGTTTGAAGATCGCCGGTCCCGGCTGGCCGAAGCGCTGATGAGTGAGCTGCAGGCTGAGCAGGCGCTTGGCGAGTCCACCTACGCGCCGCTGGCGGAGGCCCGCGTGATCGAGCCGGTTGAGCCGGCATCGTCGCCGGCTGCCTCGACCGCTGCTGACAGCAGCGTGGTCACCCGAGACGCCGAGCCTGAGATGACGCAAATCGCTGTTTCAGCAGCCGGCGCTGATGCTGACCGCGCAACGTCAACGCCTGCAGCGGCCTCGGCAGCTGTCGTCTCCGTTGAGATCGAGGCGGCCGCACCGGCGCCGACCTTCACCGCACCCGCGGTGAAGCCCTGGACCCCGCCGGTCAGCTACGACAACGCGGTTGCGGTTCCAACGGTTTCCAACGCAGAACCCCTGCAAGTGGCTACGGCCAAGCCGCTGGCTGAGCCGCTCGCCACAAAACCGGCTGAGTCTTTGATGAACATCGCGCCGGCCCCGGCACCTGAGCGAGCCGCTCCGGCAGCGGCCTCACAGCCCAGCGGTCCGGTAGCCATTCGGCGCATGAGCCCGGAATATCCGGTGCGCGCACGGGTCTCAGGCCAGCAAGGGTTTGTTGAGCTCACCTTCAGCGTCACGCCCGACGGTCGTGTTGAGGAAGTGCGCGTTCTGGACTCATGGCCTCGCCGCGTATTCGATCGCTCCGCCAAGCGAGCCATCAAAGGCTGGCGCTTCGATCCCGCCACGGTGACCGGTCAGGAGCGGCTGAACCAGCGATTCGAGTTCTCGCTGGCCGGCAGCGAGCTGCCGTCAGCCCGCCGAGACGCCTGTCTCCCGCTGACCGGCACGCGAATCTGCCGACAGGACTCTCCGACAGCGCTCATGGCGGAAGCAGCCAACCAAAAATAGGCCTGTCGGCCAGTAATTTCCTTCTCGTCTTGCAAGTTCGCCGCATTTCGCGGCGAAGTTGACCCATTTTCTGTAATTTCGACTAATTTTCAGATCTTTTTTGCAAAAAGGTCTGTTCGGAAGGCTGCGCTGATCACGGCGATAGAGAGAAAGTTTGGGTCTGCCAGCACCAAAAGTGACATCTCTTCGCTCGATTCGGGGCTCTGTAACAAAAGTGTCATATGGCCTGATTATCCTTGCGGCACCCTGTTACCAAATTAACAGCAGTTGCCTTTAGTACTATTACTACAGCTATGGGGCTTAATTATCTACCAGATAATATTCTACCTGATCAAGTTAGGTGGCCATTAGCTGGAGGAATTTCAATTGCACTACTCGAGCTATTTGCTAGGTCTGGTAGAAATAGCTTAGAGCAGGGCAGTATTCCGCAGGGGATTAGCCATGATTTTCGTAATCCAGCTATTGCCACCATGGGTGTTGCTGGTTTTGGTTTTTTTCTTTTTTCAGGCTTAACCAATTTCCAGGCATTTGGTCTTTTTTATGGTAATGAAGCTGATTTAGCAGAGCAGGGTGCTCAGTTTGCTGATCTCGCTGGTGAAGTAGTTAGGGCAGAGTTTAAAGGAGTAAGTGAACATTCATTGAAGATTGCTGAGCAAATGGAAGAGGATTGTCTGAAGCATTTAGAAGATGAAATTTCTGGTTCTACTAG
>JBCCCR010000050.1 GCA_039033415.1 Pseudomonadota bacterium
CCTGGAGCGGCGTTGCGAGCCTTGGCCAGGGAACCACCCTGGCCGGCGGCTCGCGCCTAACTCCAGGGCCTTGTGGACACGCGCTGAAATACAACAGACTTCTAACTCAGGACACAAGATAGTAGAGAATCCAGTCGTCAACATTAAGCAGCTGGTTCCGAAACTGCATCAGGCGCACCGGATCGGTGATAAGCAGCTCCCGCTTTTGAAAGTTCCAGATTTCGCGCATGGAACCCTCGGCTACCGCGGTAAACGCGGCATCATACTGCTGCCCGTTGTACTCCATACGCCGCAAGTGGTGTTCGTAGTAATCACCGATTCGCGTCACGAGCTGCGGGGCGTTGAGTAGCCGTAGCTGCCCCGAGTTGACCATCGTGTTCCAGGCCGCCCGGCGCGGCCAGATAGAGATCGGCATGGTGAACGTCTCGAGGACCGCATGAGCCTCTTCCGTAGGAATGGTGTCCGGGCTAGCAAACCACTGGATCAGCTTACGACTCTGCTCGGCCGCCCGATTTTGTTCCGCCTCTACCTGGTCAAAGAAGCGTTTGTCTTCCTGCAGGCTCAGCCGTACCTGGGCGAGCGACTCCCTGGCTTCCTTCGCTTCCCGGTGATCCTGCCACTGACTTTCGAGCAGGATCGCAACAAACACCGAGACCACGATGAGCAGAGCCTCGCCGCCAAATCTGACGGTTAGCTGTCGGAGTCTTTGGCCGCTTTGCATTTGACTCATAAGTCGTACTCTCAAAAGAGACCTTTGTTGAAACGCAACCGGAGGACAGCCTTTGGCCGATCTCGATCACAGCACATAGGGAATCAGCCACCAGGTTCGCTTCCGGTACTCCGCCCACGCCGGATAGCGTGACAGGCTCGCCTCTTTCATGATCATGTTGACCGCAAACACGCCGAGCCAGATCCAGGCGAGGACGAGGGCGGGCAGCCAGTGCCAGACCATCAGGGCGAAGCTGCCGTAGATCATGATCTCACCCAGGTAGTTTGGGTGGCGAACGTAACGGTGCATGCCGTCGGTAATCAGGCCGCGCTGCAGGCGCAGGGTGAAATACTTCTGGGCGTCAGCCGCAATCATGATGACGCAGCCCAGGATACACAGGCTGACGCACAGGCAGTACCAGGCGGCAGTAGGCAGAGGATAGTCGGGCTGGGCGGCGCCGGAAATCAGCATCCAGCCGAAAACCCAGTACCAGCCGAGAACGCCCACAAAGGCCATGATGCCGCCGCCGATGGTAATGCGACGCTGCCAGCCGGGATCCGGAAACGCCACGTCTTTGAGTATCCAAACCAGGCCGTAGCTGCCGTGCATGGCCGTGTAGATCCAGACGTCGGTCGAGTAGTTGCCGTACCAGACCATCAGGCTCAGCAGAAAGATGAAGGTGCCGGCCTTCTGGAAATTGATGACCCACGCAAACTTCCACGGCCTTGGCCCGCCGAGAAAATCGCAAACCAGATGATCGGTCAGGCGACTGACAACCTGCGCCCAGCGAGGCGCTGCATATCCGGTTGTAGACTCTGCCGTTGCCATAACGACGTCGAGTATAACCGCCCTTGCTGGACGTTCTTCGAGTCTTAGTTGTGGTGCACCTACTCGTAATTCGCCGACGTTACCCTGCCCAGAGTTAGCTCACGCGAGCTTGGGGAGTGAACGGTTCGATAAAACTCTTCCGATCGCCGCTCGGCCGATGCGGTGCGGCGCTGCTCCCGGCTTCAGGCACCCGAAGGTGCTAGTCGCCGTTGAGCGTCAACGCCACCCGAAAACCCAAGATCTGGCTGTGATAGCCGGCGCCATCTCCCGCCTGTGCCGCCGCTCGCACCCAGTCGGTCCCTGACACCCAGCTGCCGCCGCGCGGCGTTCGTCGGCTGCAGTCACCGTTGTCCTCCGCCAGCCAGGCTCGCCCGTCCAGAGGCATCGCCTTGCTTTGTCGGTGCACGCAGTCGTCGGTCCATTCCCAGGCATTGCCCAACATATCGTGGAGCCCCCAGGGATTGGGTTCGAAGCTCCCGACGGGCGCCGTCTGCAGATAGCCGTCGTCACAGTGAAAAACCGGAGCGTATTCAAAGTGCCGCCGGAAGGTGTTGTCTCCGACGTTGGCATATTGGCAAGCGTCCGCGTTGCTAAGACCCCAGAACCAGGGCCCTCGCGTCCCTGCTCGAAGCGCATACTCAAACTCGGTCGACGACAGTAGCCGGTAAGGTTTTCCGGTCTTTTCCGCGAGCCAGCTCGCATAGGCGGTGGCGTCTTCGTGGCTCACGCAGACTACCGGGTGGCTGTCGTTTTGGGGATAACCTGGCGCTTCCCAGCTGTGGGCGCGCACATAACCCATAATCCGGTTAACGTTCCAGGTGTTGCAGCCGAGCTGGCTCATCTGATGCCCTGACGCTTCCATAAACGCCCGGTACTGGGCCTGCGTCACCTCGGTTTTCGCCACGGAAAGCCGATACGCGATCGAGACCTCTCGCAGCGGGAGGTCGCCCGGCTTAGTGTTCGCCTCATACGGCTCTGCCCCCAGCGTTGCCGTACCAGAAGGGATCTCGATCATTTCCGGACAGTCGGAACAATCCTTAAACGGCTGCGCGCCGACGCCCGTCGTCGCCAGTAAAAATAAGGCCGCCGTAGCGGCGGCCTGCAAATTAAGCTTATGACTCATCGTCGTTCTGACTCAGTGACCTGCTGCGCTAGAACTCGTAAGTTGCGCGGATGCCGACCTGCCTGCGATCCCGCAGACCGAGCTGATAACCAAGCGTACTAAAATCGAACAACGACGTATCGAAAGAAAGGTCACGGAATCGGTTGATGGCCGTTGGCGTTTCATCGTCGGTCAGATTAGTCACAAACGCTTCGATCCGGTAGTTGTCGGTTCGAATGCCGGCGCGCAGGTTGATCTGGTACCCGGACGGAGCCGTGGTCAGATTGATCTCATCGGCGAATCGCTCGCCTTGATAGAAGGCGTCCGTGCGGGCAAACCAATCCAGACCGTTGGAAAATTTGCCGTTGAAGGACGCCGACACCGAGCCGCTCCATTCCGGGAACCGCTCCGCGCGGCGGCCGCTGGCGTCCGGCGATCCAAAGACCTCGGCATGGACGCCGGAGTTGAAGACCTTAAACTCAGAATCGATGTATGCCAACGTTGCGCCCATCGAAAAGCCCTCCGTGAAGGCGTAGTCCCCCTCAAACTCCAGCCCGTTAACCTCCGACTTTCCCGCATTGATAAAGTAGTCGACCTGCTGCACACCGGTGGGGTCGTTCGGGTCGCTCACGATATCCGCGCGTCGAAAGGTCTGGTCGGTTCGCTCCATGTTAAAGATCGCCAGGGTCGTTACGCCGGCCCCATTGTTCCAAACCTGCTTCCAACCGAGCTCGATATTGTCCAGCTGCTCCTCGCGAAAGGCGGCGGATGCGTCACTCTGAATCGCCCGAAGCTCAGCGAGCTGTGCGTCCGACAGATTGGCAACTTCGGCATTAAACCCGCCAGGCAGGTTACCCTCAGAAAAACTGGCGTAGAGCAAGGCATCTTCCGTCGCCTGCCACTCGACGATAGCTCGGGGAAGGAAATTGTCGAACTCCACGCTCTCGGGCGGCACCATGTCGTCTGTGTTGCCGTCGTCATCAACTTCGTCTTTCTGCTGACGGCCTTCCAGCGTGATGGTCACCGTATCGGTAAGGTCGTAAATCAGGCTGCCGAAAATGCCCGTGGTGCTGATCGCTTCGAGCGCAGGCGCCGCGTTGAAGTTGAGAAAGCCCAGCGGCGGAACAATGAAGGTGCCGTTGTTGGCGAAATCCTGTTCGAAATGATTGACGCCGATCGACCACTGCAGCCGGTCGTCGAAGTTCAGACCCGACAACCGAAGCTCCTGACTGTCGTCTTCAAACTTGCGGTTGGCAAACGAAAAGTACGCTTCGTCTGAGGAATCATCTGCATCGCGCAGCAGCTGTACTTCCTCATCATTGCTGCCAAACAATCCGCTCACCGTCATGCTCGTGCCCGGAATGTCGTAGTTGAACTGCAGGCTGAGCCGCGTCGACTCCCGCTCCAGGCCAATCTGGGTTCGGTTTGGGCCCAGGACGGACGGCAGGCTCAGCAGTCGATCGCGCAGCCCGTCCGATACGTCTGAGTTGAAACGCAGCGGCGTGATCTGCGCGTCTCCACAGATGGTGGTGTCCGTGCCGCCGAAAGGGCCGCAGTTGTGGTCATCGAGGCCTGAGAACGTGTAGGCCGGAGCGCCGTCGTCGTTCTCGTAGTAATAACCTCGCAGCTTGATTTCCAGGTTGTCACTCGGCGTAAAGAACAGCGTCCCGCCGATGGCTGAAGTCTCCTCAGCACCGAGCTCGGTGCCGTCGTTCTCAGCGCGGTAGTGACCGCCTTTGTCCCGGTACGAAACGCTGAGGCGACCTTTAACCCAGCTTGCCAGGGGGCCTTCGACGCTGGCCTGGACCTGATAGTCGCTGCGATCTGCTGCCATCGCGGAAATCCGCCCTTTAAATTCTTCGCCGGGGGTTTTGGTGACGTAGTTAACGGCGCCTCCGAACGTCAGGCGTCCAAAGTAAGCAGACTGAGGGCCTTTGATGACCTCAATCCGTTCAACGTCTTCAAGGCCAATCCCCTGAATGCCGTTGGAAACAAAGATACCGTCAATGAAGACCGAAGCGGTTTGACGGCTCGGCGCCAGGGAGTTGACGGAGATCCCCCGGAATCTTGGGCTGTTGTCGAAACGCCCCGGAATGCCCGCAAATTTTTCATAGACAAAGCCTGGTGTTACGGCAGGCAGGTCAGCGATGCTCTGCATGCCGATTGCCTCGATGTCCTCTGCGCTGAATGCCGTGATGGAAATCGGAATGTCGGTAATCGACTCCTCTCGCTTCCGTGCCGTAACAACGACCACATCAATAATTTCCTCGTCTTCGGCGCCGTCCTGAGAACGTGCCTCCTGGGTGCCGGAGGCCAGAAGCGCTAACAAAACGGCTGATCCGAGGGATTGGACAATCTTCATACTGCGTACCTCGCTGTGAAAGGGAAGGCGCCCGAATGAGCCCGCAAAGGCACCCCACGCCGTACATTCCGACATTCACGTTTGTGTTTGTCAAGTATACATATATGTTTTGTTAAATGGGCGTTCACCTCTAGCTATAGGCGTGCAAGTCGGGAATCTGTCCGAAAAATTACTGAAACGCCGATGCCGCAGGCTTCGCGCGGTAAGCGCGAATGCCTGTTGGTTTCTGAGGAGTGATTCTCATGCGGAGGTTGGACGGAGCAGGGGCTGCTCGCCTGGTGTTTACGGCTGTTTTGGTAATCGCTGGGTTGCCCTTTGCGAGAACCGCTTTTGGCATAGCGGCGACTCGGGGCTGGCTTTCGCTTCAGCTAGGTATCGGCAAGGCTGGTTGTCTTGCCTGGCACTTGCAGCTTAGCCGCTGTGCAAAAAGCTACTGGGTGTAGTGCGGTAAACAGGCCCTCTGCTGATCCGGTCTTCCAGGTTTACTTCTGGATTCCATGCTTACCAAACGCCTCCAGCTCCGCGACTCCGGGAAAACCTACTTGTTCTTCGTAAGTCAGCTTTCGAATCTCCTCGCAACCAGACCTCGTGCTCTGGCTGGTCAGCAACTCTTGCAGCAAAAGCGTTGGCTGTTCGGTCTTCCAGTTCCGCATCTCAACCATTTGACCGATACCTAGTTCGCTTGCGCGCTTTCCGTTGTCGGGGCGGTCCGCCCCAAAAGCCAGAATCAGCTGCGGAATTCCTGCGCCTGCCGCAGCGCCTAGCGTGCCGAGTCCGCCATGGTGGATGACGCAGCGGCACTGGGGCATGAGTAGCCCGAAAGGGGCTTTCTCCGTTATCAGCACATCACTGCCCGCGGGTGGAACCCGGTCTGGATACCGAGTTACCACAATCGCCGGAACCTTATTCTGACGTGCGGACCTAAGGCCCGCCGAAAAAAATGACTCGCCCAGGTAATCTCCGGTACCGCCGGTGATGAGCGCTGGCGCTGGATTATCAGCAAGAAACTGTTGGACCTCCGGCTCCAGCTGAACGCGTTCTGCCTTGCCGTCCGCCAAAAAACCGATCGGTTTCACGCCTGGCAGCCACGTTTCGGTTGGTTCGGCAAACCAGCGTGGCCACTGACCAATCGATGAGTTCGAATACCCGAGCCAGGACTCCCAGTCCGTAATCGATGGCATCTCCAGTTTCATCCGGAGTTTACCGATGGGTTCGCCCAGCAAATCTCGAAACATGGCAAGCCGAATCTTTGACCTCAAATTCCAGGAGGCAACTTGTACTGGCGCGATAAACAACCACGTCAGCGGCAGACAGGCGCGCTCTGCAGTCAAACGAGCGGGGACATCGAAAGTAGGGCAACTGACTAGAAGGCTATCGCTTTCGATGTTCGATTCCAGCGCCCGAACCGTCGCCTCGGCGAGCGGAAGTGAAAAATCCTTGAGAAACCTTCCGATACCACCAGGCGTATTGAGGGCTGAAACGTTGGACAGGAATTCAGCGTACTGGCGTGGGCTGTCAATCGGAGCGTAACCGAGGCCGGTTTTTTCAGCGAGCGCCTCATACCCCGCGTGCGTCACGAGGGTTGCACTATGACCTCTTTGGACCAGGCTCCCGCCGATCCGGACGAAAGGCAGTATGTCTCCGGCCGAGCCGGAGCAATAGAGCAGGACGTGCAACCGTTCGGCCCGCGTCAGCTATCGGTCAGCGCAGACAGCTGGTCAAGGACGCTCCCAACGGGCTGGTTTCCGGTGGTGTCCTGAAACTCGATTTCTTCGGCAAGCTCGGCAATGGAGAAATTTGTCGTGAACAGCAGTGTCGGGTCGAGCTCCACGTTAGCCGCGGCGCTCATCTCTGAGAGAATCTGAACCGCTTGTAGTGAATGTCCGCCCAGATCGAAAAAACCTTCCTCTCGGTCCACTTCGTTTAGACCCAGATGTCCACAGAAAGCTTTAGTCAGCAGTGATTCAATATCCGAGGCCTCGCTGGCAGACGAGGGTGATGCGGCAGTGTTGGTCCTTATGAAGGCGTTCAGTATCTGTTCACCTGTTGCCAGCGATCCGGCAACGTGCGTTAGGAAGTCGGGGTTCCTGGTGCGGTTACGGTTTCCTGGATCAGTTTGAACTGAAGGTGTTGCAGTCTGCAGTTCACGCTCAGCAGGCCGGCTTTCCTCAGACTCAAATCGGCAGCCAA
Organism: Pseudomonadota bacterium; assembly: GCA_039033415.1. Taxonomy (NCBI): domain Bacteria; kingdom Pseudomonadati; phylum Pseudomonadota; species Pseudomonadota bacterium. The sequence goes on from JBCCCR010000050.1 coordinate 7,192, forward strand.
CCGCCTGGTCGCAGGTCACGGTAAAGTCGCTGCCCGTCGAGTTGTCGACTCCGACCAGCTTGGTCAAGAATTCGAGCGCCGGTACATTGCGACCGCTATCGGTAAAGGCAAAAGTAATGATCGAGACGCTGCGTTCGCCAGCTAACCTGGCTAGCTCGGCCACCATCGAATGCTCTACGCCGCGCCCCAAAGCCCGGCAGCTAAGCAGAAACTCAGTCACGTGCAGGGTTTTTGCGGTTACGACGCCTTGGATCAAACCAACCAGTCCATAGTCTCCGAAGCGGTCGCTCACGCGGGTGGTCAGGCAAATGGTTGCTGGGTCCTTCGACGCGGCAGCAAGCTGAGGCTCGGACAGCCTGAGTGCGTTGGTGTTGAACTGATTGGTACGCTGCGACAGTTCGAATACCCTGCTGAGATCCTCCGAGCCCAGGCGACGGTGTTCGGTTCTTAGCTCAAGACTCGCAATGAAGTTCGCCAAGGTGGCCCCTGATTTCAGGGTCTGGGCACGCGATGATTCGCGCGCGGCGTGCTCTCGATACGATTCGGTACGCCGAAGAGTCTCTTCGGTCCTGACTGATGAGTCGGTTGGCCAGAAATGACTCCAGAACCGTTTACCGTTTGTCTGGGGCGGCACCAGTGTCACCACCTCAGGATGTACCCGAGACACCTCTGCCAGCTGCATCGGATCGTCATCGACAAAGATAAAGCTGTCCAGCCCAAGCCCGAGGATTTCGGAGAGTTGAGTGACTGAGTCCGATTTCAACCCCCAGCCGATCTGGTGAGCGGTCACGTCATCCAGGCTGAGTACCATTCCCGAATTTTGCTCGAACACCGCCAAAACGTCTGCCTCGTTGTTTTTGCTGACCAGGCAGACGAGCATTCCAGCCTGACGGCAGCTTTTGGCATGTTCCTGCAAAGCCAAGTGCGGTTCTTCGAGGACGATTCCATCAGGACCAAGCTCGCCGCACAATCCGCCCCAGAGTGTGTCGTCGCAGTCCAAGACCAGGACTTTTTTGTCAGGAACGAGCTGGTGCCAAACATATCGGGCGATCGTCGCCGCCAGGGCAGCGAAATAGTCCGCCGAAAAAGGGATAGCTGCGATCCGTGATCCATGCGGATCGGAGATTTGAGTAACCTGGTAGTGCTCCTGAACAGATGTGCCAGAAACCAACGTGAGGGCGCTTAAACCGGACAAGGCCTCAGTAATCTGCCGCTCCGCCGCGACGAGGTTGGACTGTTCCCTGTTTTCCGGTGCTGACGAAGGGCAAATGATCAGCAGAACGTTCTCCTGGCCGCTTTGTACAAAGGTCTCGACGGCACCGCAGAAATCACTGGTGGCTCGCTCGACATCGCCACCAGCGAGCCATCTTTCAGGTTGCAGCAAAATCACCTTGGTCGCAGATCGATCCGAGGCAAGCGCGCTGGCGGGGTCTAGCAACTGCTGGAAGAGCTGATCAAACGGGGCGTATTCCTGAGACGACCACAGCTCAAGCTCGTTGTTCCAAAAAGACAACGCCGCGTCGATGGGCTCGACGGTGAAGTTGGCGGCGATCACCAGGTTGGCTGACAGTGTCGATTTGTCCATCAGTAAAGATCTCCTCGGGCGATAGCATCCAGCAGCGACGCGTCGCTCAAATCGCGCTCAGACAAGATTTTTCCCACATGGCCTTGCATGAGAGTAAGCCTGTGATCCCCATCAGCTGTCACCGCGCCGGCCAAGGTGACCGGTGTGGTTATTGGTTCTTGCCCAGCGATGTGTTGAGGTGCGTTGGCCAGGGCAAACCAGCACTCATAGGTGTCGTCTGGCGCCTTATTTACCATAAACGCATAGTCGGAAAGTTCGTTCATGGCCTCAGGTTGCAAACCCTTAGTTCTCACAACGATAGGCTGTTCGCCGATCGGTCTACGAAGCGGCGACAGCGTGGCTTTGTAGGCGAAATCGGGATCATTCAGCTCCGAAAGTCTGAAAATGATGTCGGGTGTCGGAACGGATTTCTGCGAACTGTTTTCGTCGGAGTTTTTCCCGTCGACATCCATTGAATAGTACTGCCGATCTACCGAGGCGAGGAGTGCCACCATCAGTCGAGCCTGGTCCAGAGGGCCAATTGGGTCGGCATGCTCGTTGCTGAACTGATGTCCGGCTACGCGTGCGCGCCACGCACTGGCAAATCCGATCACGGTTCCTTCTTCATAAACGTGGTTCTTGTCGCTGATATGCCGAACACCCGCGACGTCCCATTTTTTGTTGAACAGCCTTACGCTCGAAACGCTCCATTCCTCGCTCCAACGAAGCATGAAGTACGGCAGATCCCACCACTGGCACGGTGGCGGCGGTACGTAGGTCACAATAGATCGCGGTTCAATATAGACCTCGCCGCCGGCTTCGATAGCGGCAAGACAGAAATCTCGCTCTTCGTGAAGGTTGTAGAGTTTTGGATCCAGAAGACCGATCTGGTCAAACAGGGACATTCGCGCGAGCATGCAGTGGAATTCAACGTATTCGACCTTTCGGCGCTTTAAACGCATATCGGCTTTGGCGACGGGCGTGTCGTAAAGATACTGTTCATCGATCAGATATTTGCGCCCGTCTTCTTCCATGGGCGTGAGGCGACCTCCGGCCATGTGAATGGTGGCCCGCTCAAATTCGTGAATCATGTACAGCGGTCCGACCAGCGCGGCCTGAGTTTCTTCCGCGCATGCCAGCAGGTGCTCAAGCCAGTTGGGTGCTACCAGGGCATCGTTGTCCAAAAACACGACGTATTCACTTTTTACCTTTGGGATCGCGAGATTTCTGGCTTCGTTCGGCGCGAGAAATCGCCGGCTATGGATGAGTTCGAATCCTTTGTCCGCGGAGGCCCGCTGGAGCATTGTCAGCACCTGGGGCGGGAGTCCGCCACTCACATAGATCAGATCAAAAGGCAGCGAAGTGTGCTCATAAATGGCGTCCAGAGCTCTCTCGCTTAGGCTGAAGCGCTCGCGAGGCGAGATGACGATGGTGACTCGTGGCGTGGTCATTGTTGCTGTCCCGCAAATGGTCTCAGGGTCTCAGAGACTGTTATCGTAGAAAATTGTTTCACGCAACCTCCCTGCCTGCGTGGGTGGTGAGAAGATTAAGCGCCCAGTTCACCACGTGTTCGGCTACCCGGACACGGTCGGCTTTGAAGATCAGCGTATGGTCGAATTTCCGCTCATAAATCACCTGAATGGATTGTCGGGGAGTGTCCGGAGTCAGCAAGCTATAAAGTTGGCTTCGGTGGTTGTAGTCCTGGCGATTCAGATAGATGAAAAGGTAGCGGACGCCTCGCACGACATTGTGCTCGAGCTGTGAGGCAAACTCGTCGGCCGGCAGCGGCTTATGGATCCTTATCGGCTGGGCGGCTGGCTCACTCTCCGCGACTGAGGAGAGTCTAGTTCGCTGGCGTATTGTTCTCGCGAAGACCCGGACTACCCGAAAAGGGTTTAGGGCCTTGCGGACGAAAAACCACCGATTTGGATAGGCCGGCGGGTCGATCATGACAACGCCCGCAACACGGGAATCGACTAGAGCCACCCGATGGCCATCGCTCGCGCCGGAGCATAGCCCGACCATAAAAAAATCCGTGCAGCCAATCCGATCGGACAACATATCCATGGCGTCGACGAGGTCGGCATTTTTTCGCTCAGAAACCTGTTGACGTCCGCCCGGAGAGGCGCTGTCTCCGAGGCCCGACAAGTCAAACCGGAATGAGCTGAGGCCGGCCTCCCTTAATGCCCGGGCTAGGTAAGTGTGCAGCCTGAATGGACCAACGTGATGAACGAAGCCCGCGTTGGGTATCACAATAATGGGATGCTGAACCTTGGAATGATCGGACGCCGGTGTGCTCAGCACACCCGTGAGATGGTCGCTACGACCGAATCGTATCGCTTGTTCCAACGCTGGTGCCTTCAGCAGTGAATTGCAGGATTTTTCGGGCCACTGGTTGGCCCATTAGGACCTTTTCCAGATGTTCCACCGAGTGCCAGTAGCATGGCACATCCAGGCTGATAGTCGACCACTCGCCCGAGTACGAACTATTAAAATTTGTAAAACTGCCCCCGCAACCGGTGTCCTCAGCTGCGATCCATAATCCCCTTGACGTCCTTGCGGTGGGTCTCTTGTGAGCACGGAGGTCTCTGAGCGATTCTCTAAGCCCGCTGGGGATCGAGAAACCGATTCGTTCTTCCGGGTCATGTACATTGCGCCGCCGGCCCGGCCGGCCGTATAGCGGGCTTTCGAGGAGGCGATCGTGGAGCAAATCAATTTCATTCAGGTAGGACGCCCCGTCTAAGATTGGATCCCAAAAAACAATTTGATCGATTTTGAGCCTCAGGCTGGCAATAATGCCCGCACCGAGGCGGACGCCAATAATTGTCAGCCGATCACAGCCTGCTAGCCGTTTTATGTGCTGGACGGATTGCATGGTGTCCTCGCACCATGTATCGATTGACACCTCTGCGTGATCGGCGGAGTCGCCGCTGCCTGAGAGATCGAAGCGCAGAGTCGGTATGCCGCGCTTGGCCAGATCCATTGCCAGCTTCTGCAGTGTTTTGTGACACCGCATGTGTTCCTGCCCGAAGGGCGGAACTATCAATGCCGCGGTACCAGTAGGAGCGACGGCAGGGTCATCGTGATAGACCCCGTAGAGTCGGTTGTCCTTGCCAAAGAATTGTGGGGTGAAACTAGCCAGTCTATCTCCTCCGTCTATGCTCGGCTGCCAATACCATGGCCGCTTGCTAAGTGGCCTAGTGCGCTTTGACTTCGGCGGTCCCGTCGGGTGACATCGTCATGTGGTACTGGAAGCGGTCCGGGTTGTAGACGGCGTAGAGGTGGTCGAGCAGCTGGTCGGCTGCGCTAAACGAGCGACGTACCAGCATCAACAGCGGTTTGCCCGGCATGATGCCCAGAGCGTCTGCCTCCTGAGGTGAGGCCGCCTTGGCGGTCAGCGTTTGTTCGATGTGGTCGATGTTGATATTCGCCTGCCGCAGCAGCTCCAGTCGCGTGCGATTCACCAGCTCGCTGCGCGATACGTCCTCCTTCTCCAGGCCTAACGTCCAAGACTCGTAGTAGGCGAAAGGCATGCTGCCGGCGCTTCGTACGCGGACGATCTGACAAAGCTTCTGCTTTTCCGGCAGATCAAACAGGTCGGCGATGGGGGCCGGCGGAAAAGCGAAGTGCAGTCCAAGCACCTTGATCCGCGTGGCGCGACCCATCATTTCCAGGTTTTCGAGCATGCCCAGCAGGGGCGCGTTGACCGGCTTAGGGCGATAGCGGTAGCTGACAAACGTGCCGCGCCCCCGATGGCGCGCGACCAGGTTACGCGTGGACAGATCATGCAGCGCGCGGCGCGCGGTGATGCGCGACACGTTAAAGGATTCGGCCAGCTCCTTTTCTGATGGCATTCGCTCGCCGTCCTTCAGCACGCCGCCGACAATACAGTCGCGCAGCATGGTGAAAAGCTGATGGTACAGCGGCGTAGGCGAGTCCGGATCCAGGACATCTGTACTGTACTGGCGGAGCAGGTCCGAGGTGTTCTTAGTCACGATGTGTGGGCGCCGGGCCTGCCTCAGGCGCTGCGGGCGGAACCTTGAGGCTCGGTGCGGGCGGTTACCTGGTAATACTCCACCCCGGCGTCAGCAAATTCTGGATCGTCGCGCTGGCCGATACGATCGAGCAGGAAGCGGGCCGCCGGCGGAGGCCTCAGCCCCTCACAGTCGCCGGTATCGTGCAGCACCTCGTATTGATGCTGCGTCAGGTCAATGGCGTCAGCCAGCGTTCCTCGGAACTCGATGCGGCTGGCGGCCTGCTGCCACCCCTCAACCATTCGAGCGGGAATGGCCTCGGCGGCGTCACCGCTGCCGTAGCCCACCAGCAAGATTTCGTCGCCCGCTTGGAGCTTCGCGGCCGGCTCGCTCGCCAAAGGGCCGGGGCCGGCGGCCTCCTCAAGGCCAGCGCCGAGCCAGGCTGGCAGTGCGGCGGTGTAAAGGTTGCCGATTTCCATCATCGGCTCTGACCCCAGCGTCAGGGGTCGGCCCACGTAGGTGTTGAACAACTCGGTCTTGCGGACCGCCCGTATGACCTGCATGGCCAGCGGATAAGGGTCATCGTTCAGTCGACTGTCCGCCACCAGTTCCAGCAGGTCTGGCGTCGCCAGAAGCTCACGTTTGAGCTCCGCTGCGTCGACGCCGGCCTCAGCGGCGGCTGCGGTCAGTGCAGCGAATGCTTCATCGTCGGCGGCCATGGCGCCCAACACGGAAATCGCCAGCCCGGTTTCCGGCATCCGGCGGTAGGGTCGGTGCATAAAGACGCCAGCCAGCGACTCCATATAGCTCTTGGGCGCCTGGCCACGGCGGCGCCACAAATCCCGCATCGCGGTCAGCGTGGCGTCGAGATAGCAGCTGGTGGAGTAGTGACCGTTAAAAACCGGAAAGTCGCGGCTTTGCCCGAAGGGTCGCGGGGCCCGGCTGCTGGCCTGGCTCATCGGCTTACGGAAGTCGATCAGGCGATAGTCCGAGGCGCTGCCGGACCAGGGCAGGAGCAGCTCGAGCAGCGCCGGTTTTGCGCTGAGCGCCATAGCCACGGCCCCGGCGCCCTGCGTGGGCTCGCCGCTGCTGCCTCGCGCGTACTCAGCAACGTCCCCGCAGATCACCAGCGCCAGACTGTCCTCCGGCTCACACGCCAGAAAGCGCGCCGCACTCTTCAGGCCATAAACGCCGCCGAGGCAAGCATGCTTGAACTCCGGCACCTCGCAGTGGCGGCTGATCGGCTCCAGCCCAAGCTGGGGCAGGACCTGGTTCAGCAACCCTTTGACCACCACCGCACCGGCCGAGTTGTCGGTGCTCGATTCGGTGCCGAGCGCGAGGAAGCGAATCTTGGTTGTGTCGATTTGATTTCTGACGATCAGCCGCAGCGCGGCCTCGGCGGCCATGGTGTAAACGTTCTCCCTGGGCCCGCGGACGCGGAAGCTGTTGCCCACAACCGCCTGGATTTTGCCTGCCGAGTGGCCGTACCAGTCACACCACTTCGCCAGATCGACCCGATAGGGAGGAATGTATGCAGCAATAGCGCTGATGCCAGGTGCCATAGACGACCGATTGTCAGGAGAAAGTGACACCAGTATGCCGCAGGACCTCGCGGGTTTAAATCACGCCTTGTTCGGTCATACCCGAAAGCTGGTCGTCGGTGTAACCGAGCATGCCCGTCAACACATCCTTATTATGCTGGCCGAGCTCAGGCCCAGGGCTGTGCACGGCTCCAGGCGTCAGAGACAGCTTTGGCGCCACATTCTGCATCTGGAGGTCACCCAGCTCCGGATGCATGACCTTGATGATCGCTTCCCGGGCCTTGAAGTGAGGGTCTTCGAGCATGTCCGGCGCGCGATAGATTTTGCCCACCGGAACCCCGTGTTCCTCCATGAGGCTGACCAACGTGTCGGCGTCTTGGGTTCGCGTCCACTCCGACACCATCTCATCCAGCTCTATCTGCACGGCGCCCCGAGCGGCGTGCGTTGAGTACCGCTCATCTTCGGCCAGCTGCGGTTGCCCCATGGCGGCCGCCAGGCGTCGGAACACCGTATCCTGATTGGCGGCGATCAGAATCATTTTGTCATCTGCCGTGGGATACACGTTCGAAGGGGCGACGTTGGGCAGGATGGCGCCGGTGCGCTCGCGAACATAGCCGGTCTTGTCGTATTCGGTGATCAGCGACTCCATCATGTTGAGCACCGCCTCGTAGATGGCCGAATCCACGATCTGGCCTTCGCCGGTCTGGTTCTTGTGGTGCAGCGCCGCGAGCGCGCCCACCGTGGCAAATGTGGCTGCTAGGGAATCGCCTATGCTGATACCCATGCGGCTGGGGGGCGTTGAGGGGTCGCCGCACACGTAACGAAGACCGCCCATCGCCTCGCCGATGGAGCCGTAGCCGGCGCGCTTCGAGTAGGGCCCGGTTTGTCCCTGGCCGGAAACTCGGATCATGATGATGCCGGGGTTGATCGCCTTGAGCTCTTGGTATCCCAGATTCCACTTCTCCATAGTCCCGGGGCGGAAGTTTTCCAGCACAAAATCCGCCTGAGCAACCAGTTCGCGCACGATGGCCTGACCTTCGGGTACTCGGAGATTCACGGTGACCGATTTCTTATTTCGAGCCACAACCGGCCACCAGAGTGACTTGCCGTGGGCTTTTTCCTGGCCCCAGACGCGCATCGGATCCCCGACGCCGGGTGCCTCGAGTTTGATGACCTCCGCGCCCATGTCACCCAGCAGCTGTCCGCAAAAAGGCCCCGCGAGCAGCGTGCCCATTTCGATTACGCGCAGCCCTTTCAGCGGCCCGCTTGGTCCTGACGCCTGTGACATCGTTCTACCCCATAGAAAAGACTGTGTTGTATACCGTTCCAGCAGCGGCCCAGTCAAATGTCCAGACATTTAAAAAAGGTATACTGCCGCCCTTCGTGACGCATTGCGGGAGTGAGAACTGTGAGTCGCATCGAGGTGATTGAAGTGGGCCCGAGGGACGGGCTCCAGTCCGAGCTTGAAATTGTGTCGACCTCGGACAAGGCGGAATTTGTCCGACGTTCGCTCGAGGCGGGCATTCGGCGGCTTGAGGTAACCAGCTTCGTGCATCCAAAGCGCGTCCCCCAGATGGCCGACGCGGAAGACCTGATGGCCACCGCGCCCCGAACGGACGACTCCTGTTTTATCGGCCTGGCCCTGAACGAGCGCGGCTGCCAGCGGGCGCTGGACGCCGGCTGCGACATGGTGGGCTTTGTGGTTGTCTCGAGCAACACGTTCAACCAGCGCAACCAGGGCGTGACCTCGGAAGAGTCGGTCGCGGCGTTCGGTCGGGTCTGCGAAATGGCCACCGCCGCCGGAACGCCGGTCAGCCTGACGTTAGCGGCGGCCTGGGGCTGCCCCTTCGAAGGTCTCGTCGAGCCGGCCCAGGTCCTGCGGCTGCTTGAGGCCTGTCTGCCGTTTGGGCCGAGCGAAATCGGTTTGGCTGACACGATTGGCGTTTCGGTGCCTCGCAAGGTCACCGCGCTCGTGAAGGATGTTCAAGGTATGGCCGGTGAGCTGCCGCTGCGCTGTCATTTTCACAATACCCGCAACACCGGGATCGCTAACGCGCTGGCCGCGGCTGATGCCGGCGCACAGCGTCTCGACGCGAGCACGGGCGGTATCGGCGGTTGTCCGTTTGCGCCGGCGGCAACCGGCAACGTGGCCATGGAAGACATGCTCTACGCCCTGCACAACTCCGGCTTTGAGACCGGCGTCGATCTCGAAACCGTTCTTGAGACAGCCAAGTGGCTCGACGGCGTCATGGGCAAACCGATGCCCAGCATGCTCTCTCGCGCCGGCGACTTTCGATTTGAAGCCCGAACCTGACCGTCGGGCCTGCGTGTACTAACAAGAAGGAATCTACATGCCCATCGTCAACGTCAACAATCACGACATGTACTACGAGATCATCGGTGAGGGAGACCCGGCTATCTGTATGGGCGGCTGGGGAACGTACTGTCATGGCAATGAACGCAACCTTGCCCAGGGGCTGACCGAGCGCTACCAGACGCTCATCATCGACTACCGGGGGATCGGCGAGTCGACGGACGATCTGTCAGAGCCTGCAACCATGAAGCTGCACGCGCAAGACGTGATTGCGCTGCTGGACCACCTCGGCTGGAGCAACGTCCACTTCATCGGGCTGGTAGGTATGGGTGCCTGCGTGGCTCAGGAGGTCGCGATCCAGCGACCTGAGCTGGTCCGGTCAATGGTCAACATGGGCTGCTGGGCCGCTGTGGATCCAATGCTGCAGGATCAGCTGGAGCTGTTCAGGGACGTCCATCGGGATATGGGCTTTGCGGCCTTTCAAAAGCTTGTATGCGTCTTTTCCTTCCGCAACGACTTCTACAACAAAAACCGCGACCGGCTGCTCGGTGAGCAGGGGCCCTGGTCTGAGCTGATCGGGCGAGAGACGGCCCACGCCCGCCTCGTGGACGCGTGCATCAGCCACGATGTACGCAACCAGCTAAGTCAGGTCAAAGCCCCCACGCTCATGGTGCATTCGGGCATGGACGTGATTACCACACCGAAGTACACCAGGGAGATCGAGTCACTGCTGCCCAACGCCGAAGGCGTCGACATGCCGGAAGTTGCGCACGTCGTAGCTGGGAAGGAGCAGAAGATCGCCTTCTGCGAAATCCTTTTCTCCTTTCTCGACAAGCATTAGGGGATCACGTGGCGGACGTATCTGCCGACCGCCGCCGTTCGAGCACCCAAACGCCGAGCACAATCATGGCGCTGCCCAGAAGCTGCAGCGGGTGCATGATTTCGTCGAGAAAGAGATAGGCCAGAATCACGGTGGCGGCGGGGCCCAGCGTGCTGATCATGCCGCCGCGCGTGGCGCCGATGCGCGCGACCCCCTGGCCCATCAGCACCAGCGGCAGCACCGTCACGCCGATCACCATCAACCCCATGAGCCACCAAAACTCCGTGTCCAGGTCCGCGAGCAGCGTGAAGTCTGCAAACACGACCAGATGGGCGCCAAACCCCAGGCCCGCCGCGGTCATGGCCCAGGTGGTGAACTGCAGGGCACCCATGACCGGCGCGACCTTGCCGTTCACCAGGTAAAATGCGGCAACACCCACCGCCGAAATCAGCACCAGCGCAGCGCCGGCTAGATTCCCTTTGAGAAGGTTGCCGTCGAACGCCCCCACTGCCAGCAGCACCCCGAGATAGGTCAGCACTAGCGACCAGCCAACGGTAGGAGAGGGCAGCCTGCGGGTGCGGAGGATTTCATAGCTCACGATCAGGATCGGATAGCTGAAGAGAATGACGCGCTCTAGCGACGCGTCGATCAACGTCAGCGCGTAAAAGTCCACGTAAGCGCCGACGTAGTAGCACGCAAACCCCATGCCCAGGGCGGCCCACAGGTGCGCGGGCTGCACCGACAGCATCCGCTCCGCGCCGGTGCGCCACAGCGCCCAGGCCCAGAAGCCAAAGATGGCCAGCACCGAGCGGACGCCAGCCACAATCGTGGCGTCGGCTCCCTGGTCGTACATGAGCTTGGCCACAATGCCTTTGGCCGACAGCAGCAGCGCGCCCAGCGAGACGCAAACCACGCCGATTAGGCTGGCTGTTTTTAAATGTCCGGACATTTAACTATACTGGCACAGAACAGGCAGGGAGACACCGATGACGCGATCGATGGCGCTGGTAGGTTTTGTTCAGGCGCAGAACTGCTCCAACTATGCGGCGTCCTGGCGCCACCCTGAGGCGGCCCATGACTTTTTGACGCTGCCATATTACCAGCGCATCGCTAAAACGCTGGAGGCCGGAAAGTTCCAGCTGATGTTCTTCGATGACCGCCTGGCCATGCCCGATATCTTTGAAGGGAGCCACGCCGAGTCGGTCCGGCATGGCGTGAGGGTCGTCAAACTCGATCCGCTGGTGGTGCTCTCGACTTTGGCGGCCGGCACATCGCGGCTCGGCCTTGGGGCCACCATGTCGACGTCCTACTACCCGCCGTTTCACGTCGCGCGGTCGTTTGCCACGCTGGATCACCTGAGCAACGGCCGTGCCGGCTGGAACGTGGTGACCTCCCTGAACGATTCTGAAGCGTTCAACATGGGCGCTACAGGCTCGATTGCTCACGACACGCGCTACGATCGATCGGACGAGTATATGGAGGTGGTGCTGGGGCACTGGAACGCCTGGCAGGCAGACGCGTTAACGTTGGATCGCAACAGCGGCGAGTTTGCGGACCCGGAGAAAGTGTCGCGGCTGGATCACGTCGGCGACTATTTCCGCTCACGCGGCCCGCATACGGTGCCGCGCACTCCACAGGACCACCCGCTCATTATCCAGGCGGGTCAAAGCGGTCGCGGTCGGGAGTTTGCGCTGCGCTGGGCGGAGCTGATTTTTGCCATCTTCCCCAACCTGGACTTTGCCAAACGTGTCTACGGCGAAATCGAGGCCCAGGCCCTCGCCACGGATCGGGACCCCAATTCTTACCGTATCGCTCCGCTCATCTATCCGATTGTGGCCGAATCGCAGGCGGAGGCCGAGGACAAGGCGGCCCTGATCGAGTCGCTGGCCGAGCCCATCGACGGCCTCGCGCTGTTATCTGAGGCGTTGAATTTTGATTTTGGCAGCAAGGGCTTGGACGAGCCTTTCAGCGACGAGGAGCTCGACGCCATCGGCGGCCTGCGCTCGATTCGTGACCGGGTCGTCAAGCTGTCCGGCAAGGCCAACCCGACCGTCGCGGAGTTTGTGAAATTCAGCGCGCGGGGGACAATCAAAGAAGCGCCAAACTTCATCGGTTCACCCAAGCAGGTGGCAGACGGCCTGGAACAGTGGTTCACCGAAAAAGCCTGTGATGGCTTTGTCGTCGGCGCCAGCCACGTTCCCGGAGCCTACGCCGATTTTGTGGAGCTTGTGGTGCCCGAGCTGCAGCGCCGCGGCTTGTTTCACAAGGAATACCCGGCGAGCACAGTGCGCGAAAATCTGGGGTTCAGCGGCTACCGGATGGCATGAGGACGTTAGCGCGCGCCGTACAGGGAGAACGCCGCCCAAAAGAAGGGGTGACGTTGGGAATTGTCGAAGCCGCTGCGCAGGCGCTGGATGAGCGATGGGCGGAGAAACTCCAGCTGCGCCTGGCGCAATGCCTGCACGTCGTCCATGCCCGCCGCTCGATGCTCGTAGAAAGACGTCATGAGGCCCGCGGTAGCGCGGTCTGACACCGGCCACAGGCTGGCCAGGACGCGCTGAGCCCCGGCTACGCCAAAGGCCCGGGTCAGCCCCATCAGGCCTTCACCGCCAGCGCCTTCACCCAGCGCCGTAGCGCAGCCTGAAAGGGTGACCAGCTGCGCCTTCAGATCCAGGTTTTCCAGCACCTCCCAGGCCATCAGTCGCCCGTCATGCTGTTCATCACCCTTAAGCTGAAGGTAGGACTCCATGGGTGGGTCGACCTGGGTCACGGCATGTGCAGCCACATGCAGCACATCGGCACCGCCGGCACCCTTGCGGAAATTGCTTTCGCTGGCCTGACTGTCAAGAAACAGCTCGGGTTCCCGGAAGTGGCGCGCAATCTGGGTAACCTCCCGGCGCGCACCGGGCAGCGACGAACCGTTGCGGGGCACAACGTCCCGAGTCAGATCTGAACCGCTGTCCGGGCCGGTCAATGCGCCCGGATCAGCGAAGGCCAGCAGCGTTTCCTCATCTGCGGGCGGGCGCTCCTGCTGAAAAGCAGTTGCAGACCACCCGAGCTGCACCTCAAACCTTTCCAGCAGATACGCGTCCTCGACGATCAGCGCTGCGATGGGCGTCAGCCACAGCTCACCGTCGGGAACCACAATCAGTCTCGACACATCGCCCAGCACCGGCAGGAGTGGGGCGATCAGGTCTTCGCCCAGGTCCTCAAGGTGTTTTTTGAGCGCCGCTTCTCCGGCCGCCCCCATGTCCGGGACAGCCATCAGGACCCGAAGCTGACCGACAGATTTGGCAAGCTCCTGACGCGACAGAGGCAGCTGGTGGTGGCTGAGCTGCCCGTCAGCGTCGATCAGGAAGGTGTCGGTGTGCCCAGGCTGCGACACGTAGCTGATCAGCACGTGCCCAGGACCGAGAGACTTCGCCACTTCGGCCGGCGTTGCCGCCTGAGGGGCAATCACGGCACCGGCCTCCCCCGTGCTGCGCAGCTCATCACCGGTGCTGCGCCATTTCTGACGGGCATCGAGTACGGTCTGAGCCAGCATCGCGAGGTCCCCGTCCGGCCCTGCCTCGGCCGCGGCCTTGAGCGCTGCTTCGTAGTCCGATTGTGCTGACTGCCATTGCCTTTTCATGTCCTCCGGCAAGCGGCTGGTCAGGGCTGCGGGGCGCGATCCGAGCACGGCAAGAAAACTCTGGGCCCGGTAGCGTTCGGAAACCGCAAATGCGGGGCCGGTATTGCCTTCCTCCAGCTCCGCCTCGATCAGCCGGCGGAAGAAGTGTCCGTAGTAGTCTCGAAACCGGCTGACCGCGCCGTCGCCGCCGCCGAGTCTGGCCTGCAGGGATTCAACAATATCCACCGCCTCTCGATAAAGCGGCAGCGCGGGACTACCCTCGCCGCTGTGTAGCTCGCCCAGGTCAAAGGCGGCCTCGGCGTGCAGCTGGCTTTCCGGGAAGATTCGTCGAGCCATCTCGAGCGCCTCTTCAAGCCCTGATCCTGCAGCGGCCAAGTTGCCACTACGCAAATACAGCTGCCCCAGCTTGTGAAGTGCCGTTGCCGTGAGGTAGCTGTCAGGCAGGATCTCTCGGTATAGCTCCACAGCCTCCAGCTCGTTGGCAATCGCCTTGGCCATGTCGCCCGCGGCCTCATACGTGAAGGACAGGCTGTGCAGCGTTCGGGCCTCGTCCTCGGTGCCGGGGACAAGCTGTCGCTGAAGCTGGAGCACCGTAGCCAGCATCTCAGCGGCCTCTGCATGGCGCTGCTGACGGGATAGGGTCAGGGCAATGTTGTAACGGGTCCGCGCAACCACCGGGCTGACCGGATTCCTGGCCTCAAATCGCGTGAGGGCTTCGACGTAAAGCGAACGGGCAAAGCCGTAATCCTGGCGCAGGTAGTAGATAAACGCGAGATTGTTGCGAAAGCCCGCCGAATTGACCCCGCCTGGTTCCAGCTCATCAGCCAGCGCAATGGCCTCTCTTATCAGTGCCTCTCCATCGGTGACGTCATGGGTGCGCGCGACCGTATAGCCGAGGAAATTGATGACCTTGGCTTCGACGATGGTATGGGGAGCGAAGTCGCGGGCCAGCTCCAGCGCCTCGTTACCAAGGGTGATCGCCTCGTCGAAGCGCCCCCGGATGGAGCTGATCTGCCCGAGTCCCCGGAGCGCTGACGCCGCGAGAGGCTGGCGGGCAGGGGTATTACGGATCACCGCGATCGCCTCGGTGAAGGCCGCTTCCGCCGCCGGCAGCTGACGCTGGTCGAAGTAGGTAAATCCCATCCGGGTATGCAGCTGCATCTCGTGCTGCGGCGCCGGCAGGTCCTGCCAAAACTCCAGGGCCTGGTGAAAATAGGACAGCGCTTCATCCAGCCGGGCGTCGGCGGTCAATACTTCCCCCAGCCTCGCCTTGAGCAGAGCAACCTGAGCCGGCGCGTTTGTCGCGGCCAGCGCGAGCGTCCACGGCCGTTCAGCGCTGGCCAGGTCTCGCTGCCGCCGGAAGTGGTCCCCCGCCTGCCACAGCACCGCCAGGCGTGCCGCTGGGTCGCTCAAGACGCTTACGTCCGGCAGCAACGTTTCGAGATTACCCGCGGTCAGTTCGGGGATGCGCCGCAGCAGCTCGGCTCGCGGGGTGGTGTCAGCCGCCAGCGGGCCGGTTGTCATGCCCCAGACGCCCGGTTCAAGGTTCAGCGTCAGCGACTCGGTGCCCCGTTTGACGGTCAACTCACCGCCGCTCAGGCGGCTGCCAGCCTCTTCGGCGAGCAGCACGTCGAGAGGCCAGTCGAGCGGTCGCTGTTCACTCTGGCGTGCCCAGCTCAGCAGCACGTCGCCGGGCACGATTCCGGCTTGCGCTGCCGCCTGCCCTGACTGTACGTCCAACACCAGCACCGCCGCCTTAAGCGGGACGGCGGTCAGGGCCAGCAGGATCAACAGAGCAGGCCGCAGCCGCTGCCGCGGCGCGCCGGTCACGGAATCTGAAACCATTGGGGACCGGCGACGACAGCCCCGCTGGCGTCCTCCAGCTGCCACAGGTAGGTATTGTCCTCACCCGCGGCGAATTGCTGCGGCAGGTCCAGCGGGGGGCTGGTCAGGTCAGACAACCAAAGCGTCTCGGCGGAAGCGTTCATCAGCCGCACCCGTCGCAGGGCACGATCGGCTGGCAGGGGCCAGCTGAAGAGCGCGGTCGCGTCCTGCACAACCGCCCCGGGGGAGGGCGTGAGCTCGGTTTGAGCCGCACGCAGCGTATCTTGCGGAGGTTCACCGCCAAGCAAAAGGAAAGACGCCAGCGCAACCGCTGCCACGGCGGCGGCGGCCGCGGCCAGCCAGCGCGGCTGCGCGCCGCCAGGCGAAGCTGAATCGGGCTCCAGCGCAATGGCGACGGCGCGGGCACTCTCCGCGTTGCGTTCCAGGTGATTGAGCAGAGCCTCCCGCCGCTCAGGTGGAAGGGTCTGGTCCACTAATGCTGCCAGCTCCTCGGCGGTCGGCGCATGGGTGTCCCGCTGGCCGATCAGCCTGGACAGCTCCTCCTGACTAACTTTCAAGGTTTATTCCTCGCTTGCCAAGCTCGCTGCGAAGCTGCTCCAGGCCACGGTACACCAGATTACGGGCCTTCGCGCTGGACCAGCCGCACAGCGTGCCGATCTCGTTGACCGCCAGTCCGTGAAGGCGCAGCGACACCGCGCGTCGGCGGTTGGCGCTCATCGACTGGAGTGCCGATTCGGCGGCGGCCGATAATTCCTGCATCCGCTGCTGGCCCTGCACCGGGTCGGCGAGGCCTTCGTTGTTGGTGCCTGTATGCATCTGCTCGTTGAACTCTCCGCCCCGGCGACTGGTCTCGCGCGCCTGGGCGCGGCGAACCGCGTCGATCAGGGCACTGTTGACGACGGTTCTCAGATAGGACGCAGCATGGTTGACCTGTGTCTCAGTCTGCAGCACTCGCCACAGGCGAATTCTGACCTCCTGCTCGATGTCGTCGACGTCGATCGCGGGGTCCAGGAGCCGCTGGTTGACGAGGCGTGCTCGAACCCCCGGTCCATGGCGCTGCCAAAGCGCTTCGAATTCCTGTTCTTTTTTCCCCCTCATGACCCGTGATTATGTTGCAATATTGGCCGATGGCACAGTCCGACGACAGCGGGATGCAGACAGGCGACGAGTGGGTGTTTGGCTACGGGTCGCTAATCTTCCGGGTAGATTTTCCCTACGTCGAGCGTCATCCGGCCTGGATCGACGGCTGGGAGCGGCGATTCTGGCAAGGATCTCACGATCACCGAGGCACGCCGGACGCCCCGGGACGCGTGCTGACGCTCGCCCCGGCGCAGGGTGCGCGTTGCGGCGGGGTGGTCTACCGAGTGGAACACAGCGTGCTCCAGGCCTTGGACTACCGCGAGAAGAACGGCTACGAGCGCTTTCGACTACCGATTGTTCTCAAAAACGGTGAGATCAAAAGCGGGATGACCTATCTCGCTCCGCCGGAGAACCCGGCCTTTCTCGGGCCGGCCCCGGATGAGACCATAGCGCGGCAAATGGCCCGCAGCAGCGGCCCAAGCGGAAACAATGTGGATTACGTGATCGACCTTGCTCGAGCCTTAAGGGCTATGGGCGAGCGTGACGAGCACGTTTTTGCGCTGGCGGGCCTGCTGACGGGCACGCCGGCGGCGCACACCTGACGAGAGAGAAAATGGACTACGTGTTCTATTGTCGCGATGCTAAGGGCGCGCAGGCTTTGCGCGACGAGCACCTGGCTGCTCATCTTAAACACATCGAGTCGGTGCTCGAGCACCTGGTGCTGGCCGGGCCCTGTCCTGGTGCTGAGCCCGGCGACCCCACGCAGGGCAGCCTGCTGATTTTTCGCGCGGCGAGCGAAGCTGAGGCGGTGGCGCTTTTTCAGGCTGACCCCTACTTCGCTGCGGGCGTTTGGGATACCTGGGAAGTGCTGCCGTTCAAAGGCGTCGCCGGCGAACTGCTCGGTGGCAAGACATGGTAGCGGGGTACCCCCACCGACGGCGCAGCTTGACGATTGCACGCCCGCTC
>JBCCCR010000051.1 GCA_039033415.1 Pseudomonadota bacterium
CAGCTCCGGCACGGCGCGGGTACATTCGCCTTAAGCCGATGCTTGATCGCATCGCAGCCACACTACTGGGCGCGCTTGGCCTGCGCCTGATCCTGGAGAAATAGTGTTTTGGTCAGTAGGTAGGGACTGCGCTGTCTACCTCTTTCGACCAGGCGTCGATGCCGCCCGTAACATTGTAGACCTTCGTGAAGCCCTGTTTGCGGAAATGTTCTGCGGTTCCCGCGCTCGAGCGGCCGTGGTGGCACAGGAAGGCGATCGGGGTGTCTTTCGGCAGCGCGTTAATCGTCTGCATTTCCTCGCGGGTCAGCGCCGTCGTAAACGGCAGTGACACCTGCTCCTGCTCGCTGGCCGGACGCACGTCATACACCGTCGGCGCGTTACCCGCGTCAACCAGCGCTTTGAGGTCGGTGACCGACAGCGCCAGCACCGGCGGCGGCGCCTCGGGCAGGTCAATGGTCAGGCCCGTGCCCTGCATGGTGTCCTCGAAGTCGATCTTGGCACCCTTGGCACGCTGCGCCGTGTTGATGTCCATGTGGAAGGTGATGCCGCCCGCTTCGCTGCGGATCTCATCACCGGACGCCGGCTCAAGCGAAAACTGACAGCGCCAATATTCGTCGATTTTGAAGTGAAGATCAGCGCCCGGCTGACTCTCCATGCCCTGTCGGATCGCCTCAGCGGCTTTTTCGCTGATGTGCAGTTCAGGCGGCGTGCGATCTGGCGGCTCTTTGCCCAGCATCTGGTGCAGCTCGCCGGAGTTGAACATCTGCGACACGATGTCGCTCCCGCCGACTAGCTCGCGGTCGATGTACAGCTGGGGAATGGTTGGCCAGTCGCTATACGACTTGATGGCCTCTCGCACCTCATTGTCCTCAAGCACGTTGAACGTCGCGTAGCCGTCGTCCACCAGCGAATTGAGAATGCCGGAAGCGGTGGCTGAGAAGCCGCACTGGGGCGCCTGGGGTGTGCCTTTCATAAAGAGCACGACGCGGTTTTCGTTGAGCAGCGACTCGATCGTCGCAACGGGATCCTGATTCATGTTTCGAAATTCCTGAATTTGAGCCTTAGTCTGGGCTGTCTCGCGTCAGCCGCGCTAGGGTTGTCGGCAGCTGCCGTGCGGTGGAGCGGGCCTTGCGCTGACGGCACCCTCCGGCAGTCGTCCTCGATAGCGTATGGCGGAATCGGGTTTGCAAAACCAACCGCCTTCGTTGTGCTCGGGCAACGCCCACCGCGAACAGCCCGCCAAAGCGGTCGAGGTCAGCAGCAAAACGAACGCCAAAAGCCTGGAATACGTCATGGGCCCAATATACAAGATTTCAAGGTGCCTCAGCGCCCTCGCCGCCCGGCCCTGTGTCCGCCGGTTCTGCCACCGCCGGTCGACCTCGGCGCAGGGCTGGTACATCGACGTTCATGGCGCGTAGCCGGCTGTTGAGGGTGGTGGGCTTAATACCGAGCAGCTTCGCCGCTCCGGCAGGGCCAGAGACACGCCAGCTTGCAGCCTTCAGGGCCGCCACCAGATTCGCTCGCTCGAGCTCTCGCATTTCGGCCTCGGTTCGGTAGCGCGGAGCCTCTTCGGGGCGGGGCGCCTCGGTTCGCACGGGCGTTGCCGTGGCGTCGGGAAGGTTCAGCTCAAGCTGGCGTCCGCGGGAAACGATGACAGCCCGTTCCAGCACATTCCGCAGCTCGCGCACGTTGCCGGGCCAGGGGTACGACATCAACCGCTGCATGTCTGCGTTTTTGACGGTCAGCGGCTCGCGCCCAAAGTCCGTCGCAATCTGCTGCAGGAAGTGGCTGGTGAGCTGCGGTATATCCTCCAGGCGGTCCCGCAGCGGTGGCACCTCCAAGGGGAAAACACTCAATCGATAATACAGATCCTCGCGGAAGCGGCCCTGCTGAACAGCCTGCTTCAGATCGTTGTTGGTTGCCGCCAATATCCGGACGTCCACTTTCTGAGTCGTATCCTCACCGACCCGCTGAAACTCACCGTCCTGCAGGACCCGCAGCAGCTTGGCCTGCAGCTCCAGCGGGATTTCGCCCAGCTCGTCCAGAAAGAGGGTTCCCTGATCCGCCAGCTGAAAACGCCCGGTTCGGTCCCGGTGGGCCCCGGTAAACGCGCCTTTCACGTGCCCAAAGAACTCGCTTTCAAACAGCTCTTTCGGCACCGAAGCACAGTTCACCTTTACCAGCGGCTGCTCCGCCCGGTCGCTGCGACGATGAATGGCGTGCGCCACCAGCTCCTTGCCGGTTCCCGATTCTCCGGTGATCAGCACGGCTGCCGGCGTTCGGGCTACGGCCTCGATGCCGTGCAGCAGACGCGACAGCGCGGGACTTGAACCCACAATCTGGCCGAAGTTCATGGCCACATGGGCCTCCTCACGAAGGTAGTCGCGCTCCTGCTCGAGCTGCGTGCGCAGACGCGCGTTCTCCTCCAGCGCCTTCTCGAGCCGGCGCCGTGATTCGTTGCGCTCGGTCATGTCCTTTGAGGCGACCAGCACCTGAAGCGGCGCGCCGCTCTCATCGCGATCGATGGCCGCGGAGGAGAGCACTTCAATCACCCGACCATCACGATGTTTCATCTGGCGGGGCACGTTGGTGTACTCGTCCAGCTCAACCAGCAGCTTGAGCCGGCCTTCGTTCAAATCCCGAACGGTGTCCTCGGTATAAAAATCGTGCAGCGGTTTGCCGATCACTTCCCGGCGCTGGTAGCCCAGGCGGCTGAGCCACTGATTGCTGACCTCCACGATGCGCCAGTTGTCATCAAAGGTGTGCAGCATCGTGGGCGAGGCCCGGTAGAGGCGCAGAAACCGCTCGTGCAGCGCCGCCTGATCACCGATTTCGGCGAATACCGAAAACACCTGGCGAAATCGGCCGTCCGGCCAGCGACGGGTGACGCTGGCTACCGCCACGGGTACTCCGCGTCCACCGCGTCGCTCGAGCGTAACGTGGACATCCTTTAACGTTCCGCTGCGATGGAGCTGGGGACGCAGCTCGGTCAGCACCCGGCGACGGCTCTCGGGTTTCAGCAGCGTTTCAACGCGACGACCGATCAGCGCCTCGACGCGGTAGTCCAGACGCTGTGCCAGCGCGGCGCTGGCGTTGATCACCCGGCCCTCCCTATCGGTGGTGACAGCCATCAGTGGCGCGTGCTGGAACATCCAGCTGGCAAAACCTTGCTTTTTCATCACGCCAGCATACGTAAATTTACGACAATTAGCTATTTTTAATAGCGTAATTTCGTTTTTTACGAAATATCGTGTGTTATTTTTTCGTGAAAAATTTTTAACTGACTGTTTTTAGGCGCTAATTTTTTTGGCACAGCCCTTGCTTATTAAACGTCGTAATTAACCAGGACATAAGGAAATGGATATGAACACGATTATGGCAATGCTGCTGCTCGCAGCCACCGGACCCAGCGAGATGGAACAGTCTATCCGCGAATCAGCGCTTTCTGAGATGGCGGTCATTTCCGCTGAAGCTCAGCGTCAGCTGGCTCAAGAAATGGCGGTCGAGGTTCGCCTCCAGCTCAAGGCGCACTTTGAAGAGAACGTCGCTGAAGCCCTCCTGCCGATTGAACCGCAGCTGCTGGCAGCAGAGCCTGCTAAAAAGAAGTAGTCAGTCCCAGCAAGACCGTGCGGCCTGCGCCAGGGAAGTAGCGCAGGTTGCCGAAGGCAAAGTCGGCCCGCTCCGCATAGCGGCGATTGGCTAGATTTTGCAGTCTGACCTGAACCTGCCAGCGCCTGCTGAACCCCTCCAGCTCGCGCTGCAGGTTCAGGTGCAGCAGGTGATGCCCTCCGTAGCGCTGGCTGTTGGCGGCGTCGAGGAAGTAACCGTCGAGCCCCACCCACTGCAGGCGGGCCTGAGTCCCCGCTACCTCCCCGCTCAGCGAGACCTGTGCCTGCCACGAGGGCGCGGTGTCGATTTCGTTGCCTGCGCTGATCACCTCGCCCCCGCCGGCATTCCGGCTGAATCCGTAGCGATGCCGCGCCAGGGTCAGGGCACCGTCTAGCCGCCATCGCTCACCGAGCCTGAGGGCCGTTTCGAGTTCGAGGCCAAGGTGGCGCGTCCGGCCGTCGCTCACATTAAAGCCTGCCGAATCACGGAAGATGAAATTCCGCTTGCTCATGTAGTAGGCGCCAAGCGCCAGGTAACCCCGCGAGCTGCTGTGACGATAGCCTGCTTCCGCCGTCGTCAGCTTTTCACTGTCCAGGTCTGCGACCGACTGCTGTCGCTGCAGTCGATAAAGCTCCGTCACCTGCGGTGCTCGAAAGCCTCGGCCAACACGAAGATAGAGCTGCTGACCGTCACCTAGGGCCCGCTGGACGCTCAGCCTGGGCGCCACATCCGTGAAACTGTCGCGCCGGTCTGCCGGCCGGTTGTAAAGGCAGCCGCCGAAGCCGCAGGCGCTGCCGTCGTCGCGCGTGTTGCCGTCGAGCGCGAGGTTGTCGTAGCGGTAGCGGCTTCGCTCACCCCGCAAACCCGCCTGCACCGTCCAGTCGCGCCAGCGCTGTGTCCATTGAACAAAAGCGGCAGCGGTGAGGGCTTTGGCGTCATAGCGGTAGTGAACACCCGGTGGCCGGGTCTCCTGGAGAAACTCGGAACCCTGCGTCAACCCGTCTTGTGTCTGACGCAGAAACGTATCAGCCCAGTCAACGTCGGCGCCGACCGTCAGCGTCCCTGCCGCCAACTCCCGCCGCGCCAGCCCGCGAAGGCCAAAGCTGTGCTGCCCGTTTTCCTCCAGCGGCTGGCCAGGCAAGAAGTGCTGCAGAAACGTCATCGACGAGTAGCGGGCAAAAGGCGTTAGCTGAATGTCCCACGGGCCGGCAGCGAAGCTTACCCGGCTGCTCAGCCGGGCCGACGAAGCGTCGCGAAAGGCTTCCGGGTTTACGTTGCTGCGGCGCAGTTCGGTGTCAGCGAACGCGTTGTTGCCGAAAATGAAGCCGGCCGTTTCCTGGTTCAGATTGCTGGCCGCAAGCAGCGAATCAACCGCCACCGACCGACCGCTCCAACGCCAGTTAACGGAGAGTTTTTGCTGGTCATACCCCTCAGCGTCACGAAAGCTGCCGGCGCTGGCGCCCGTGAGATCCGCCCGGACCGCATGATTGGACGCGCCGCCGGACCAGCTCGCGTCAACCCGCTCGTAGTCGTCAGACCCAAGCCACAGGGTGACGCTTGCGGGGCTGGTTGCCTCCGGCACCGGGTGTTGCAGGTTGATGGCGCCATGCAGCGCGTTGGAGCCATAAAGGACAGACGCCGGACCCCGTACCACCTCCACCGCGGCGTCAGCTTCGGTGTGGAGCTCAAACAGGTTGTTCACGTTGCAGATGCCGGGCGGCCTGATCGGCACACCGTTTTCCAGCAGCAGGAAAGCGCCGCACGCGCCGGCGCCCGTCAGGACCGGCGACCGAATGGCGGTCAGGTGCTCCTGCCCGCTACCGCGGCTTACCCAGGTTCCCGGCACCGCGTCGAACAATTCGTTCGGATGGGTTGCACCGGGCTCTGCCTGGCTGCTGCGCAGCACCGTCACCGCCTGCGGCGTGTCCAACAGCCGGTCAGGTCGCTGGGCGAGCACCCGAATGGTCGGCAGCTCGGGGTCTTGGGTCAGCGCCCCGAAAAGCAGCAGAGGAAAACTCAACATGCGGTGTCCTGTGGCGATCCATCAGCAAACGATGGACGGCTGCGGGCCATCCGCCGATCGCTGGTATGCGACCGCGCAGTGTAGCCGAACCGCTCGTGGTGACAACCGCCGCTTGAGCGAAGCGGCCATCAGATCTCGAATCAGTCGTTTGGACCCATCGCTCCTTGGCACGCGCGGCCGGGGCTTTCCTCAGGGAACCACCTTGAGCGTCGGATCGCCGAGCAGCGCCCAGTTGATGATCACCGGGCGGTACCGGCTGAAGTTCTCCCGCGAGAGATCGCGCTTGGCGGCGTTGATTGCCTGGCCCAGGGTGAAACCATTGAGCAGCATATCGTCCACAATTCGACTGCCGAGCGCCTCGTTGTCACCATAGATACTCAGGGTAGCTGCCCCATGTACCGCAGCCGCGCCCCAATCTCCGCCGTTGAGCAGCGCGTACGCCAGCGTGTTGCTGGACGGATCGACAAAGTAGGTGGTGTAGCAGGTCAGCGGCATAATCAGCGTCGGCTCACCCGCGTTGCTGAGGGTCGAGGCCAGCGCGGGCGTCAGCAGCCCCTCGAAGGCCCACATGTCAGCGGCACCGTGGCCGGAATAAATCGTCATGGTCTGGCCGTCGTTGATGGCGTCCAGCAGCGCCTGCTGGGCGGGTGCCACGCCGAGCGCATCGACAAAGACTTCCGTTTGTAAGGACCAGGGTGTTCCCCCGGCATCCAGCAGCCGCGTACCGAGTCGCTGGGCCTGCTGAAAAAACGGCGGAATTGTGGGATCGGACAGGCCGGCGACCAGGGCCGCTTTCTGGGCCGCCGCCAGCCCGCTGCTGTCGTAGGCCAGCGTTTTGTCGACCAGCACGCCGAGCTCGGCCACGCTGCGAACCGGCCAACGTCCGACGGGCAGATCCGGCACCTCATCACCATCGAGGTCAACCAGCAGCCCATCACTGGGCGTGTAGTTCACGAACTTGTTGGTGGGTGCATACGTCGTGGGAATAAAGCTGATCGAGCCGACTCCGCTGAAGTTGCGATAGTCGAACGAATCCGCACCCACCAGCAGCACGTGGCCAAGCGGCGCTGCAGCGGCCGACTGGCGAACAAATTCGGTAATCGCGGACGGCAGCGCCATGCCGAACGCATACCGTTCATAGATGTCTTCGACACTCACGACCTGAACGTTGAATCCTTCCGCCCGGCGGACCGCCACGTAAGCATCGAGCTCAGCGCCGATAAAAGCGGGATGCGCGATGATCAGGTAAGTGGTGGACGCGCTGACGTCGACCGCCACGCCCCCATTCGCCACCGAGACCGCGGGTCGAGCCAGGCGCCCGACCGTCGAAACGTAATAGGTGGCCGGCACCGCGTCCGGGGCCTCACTGAGGCTGTCACCGTCTTCGAAGCCCGACCGGAACAGGCTTTCCGGGTCCGCACCCGCACCAGCCAGAACTGCTGAGAAATCCGGGGCTGAGCCTGCAAGGCTGGGCTCGAGCTTCAGGAGCGTGCCCGAGTCGTCCATCGCGTAAGCGACCAGCTGATCGTTGCTGTAGCCGCTGACGGCCAGCGTGGTCGCCGCAGCGTCGAAAGTGAGCTGATCGTTGATGGCCACAAACTCTCGGGGATACGTCAGGGTGTAGGCCTCGAGATTCACGATATCGAACGGGAAGCCGGTGTCGCCCGGCAGCTCCAGGCGCAGCGTATTGTCGCCGTCGAACAGGTCGCCTGCCGGCACCGCCGCCTCAAGCACCCACTCGGTCAGACCGTCGGTTCGCGCATCAATAAAAACACTGCCGCCGTTGAAGGAAGCCTGGATATGGTGATCTGGGTCGGGGGCGGTCGTGAAATCGGTGAGGCCCACGAGATCCAGGCGAAGTCGCACCTGACCCGCCGCCAACCGGCTGACCGGCACCAGCACATCGGAGAAGCCCGAGCCGAACGTCGACAGCTCCTGGTCAAACCAGGGGTCGTCCGTCGGGTGAGCGGGCTGGTACTCGTTGTTTTCCTCGATCCGCTCAACGTGCTGATAGGTGGCTGGCGCAACGCCCTGCCCTCGACCGCCCAACGCCTGCCCCGGCACCACCAGCGCGCTGTTGAGATCCAGCCGATAGCGATAGCTGTTCAGATATAGGCCGTCCAAACCGCTAGGCTGCTGACCCAGAAAATCGATGCTGTCACCGGGTGAAAATCCGCTGACGGGATCCGCCACGTTGACCCAGCGGGCCACGCCCTCACCCCGGAAGCTCAGGGCTAGCTGATCAGCGCTTAAACCCCCGAAGTCCGCGCCGGCCATCGCTAGATCCTCGAAGCTGACCCGGTGAATACCGGTCGCTGAAACCTCCAGCCATACCGCCTGCGCAATGCCCTTGGCACCGATCGGCCTCGTTCGCTCCAGGCCCATACCGGCTTTATGCCGAAGCCCTCGCAGCGCCAGTTCGCTGGCCAGCTCACCGCTGAGCTCGTCCCAGTTGATCGGGTTGGGTTCGAGGCGCGCTCCGTGGCTGCTGCCGAGCGGAAAGGGCCCAAACTCCTGCACGGCGCCGTCGATATCGTGACTGAGAAGCAGCAGCGAGTCGCCGCCGCCGGCGAGTTTAACCGCGTAGTTCTCCACCTCCGTCGACCACTGATGGTTGGTGGCGACGGTTTTGCTCGCGACGGCTTTTTGTGCACCGTTCAGCAGACGCAGCTCAAAGCCCGCGTGCATCGACTGCGATGCGGTTTGCCAGCTCGCGAGCACGCTCCCATCGCTGCGTTTACTGGTAAAGAAACTCAGCGTCACCGGCACCGACGACGGCGGGCAGTACAGCAGGTCCGACAGCAAAACGGCGCGGGAACTGTCCCACGTATTAGGCCCCAGATCGTCGTAGTCGATCTGAATTCCGACGATGTCCTGATCAAAGTAAACGTTGACGGCCGATCGCGGACTATCGTCCGTTCCGTCGTCAAAGCCCACGTGCGCGTTCACAGAAGCGCCTGAGAAACCGTAGGTTGCGCCGCTGGAAACGGCCTCAAAGATCGGCACAACCGTGCCGCCGCCGGGCAGCAGCCCAACGATGGTGACCTGGTCCGCGAAGTCTTCTGCCACCACGTTTGAGTCGATGTCCGCAATGGAAAACCGCACGTCCTGGAGCGTGTCGCTGAAACTGATCACCGAGCCGATGCGCTGCGAATCGGAGTTGGGGTCCGGATCATGGAAATAGTTGATCATGGCCCCGCCGCCGCCAATCGACGCGGTGTTGGTGAAGTTCAGCACTTCACCCGGCGAGCCAACCCCGAGATCAGCGGTGTTGCCGCTGTGCGAAAAGTCAAAGACCACGTCGGGAAACGGGTCCACGTCCGCCACGTTGAACGACGGGCTGAGGTCACCGGCAGGATACGCCTGATTGTCCCAGTCCAGCCGGCTGAGCGCGGTGGAACAGATGGCGGCCGGCGGATCGGGTGTGGTCACCGTCAGATCGGAAACCGAAAAAAGAAAAGACGTTGCGGCGGTCGTCGAGCCCACCACCTGGAGTCGGGTGAAAGGCCCGGGGACGGTGACGTTGAGGGTGCCGTTGGTGGAGTTGCCGGGCGAGTTGGCGCCGGCGCCGGTGGCCGTGGTGCCGGCCAGTGTAAACGTCGGTGTCCCAGACTCGGCGGCAAGACCCACCGAGCCGCTGATGTTGGCCGCGCCGTTAAAGGCGCTAACGGTGACAACATCAGCGTTGTCGACATCGTACAGCGACAGCTGCAGACTGGTGACCGGCTCGCTGAAGGTCAGGTCGACCGTGACCGGCACGCCGGCGGTGGCACCATAGAGAATGCTGTTGCCCGCGCCAAAGCCGCCGCTGGCGCTGTAGGTGCCCGCCTCGATGGGCCGGCTCGCGGGCTGCGCGCCCGTGTGGGCCAGGTTGAAGTTGACGGTCCCCACGCCGTAGTTGATGTCGGAACCGCCGGTGGGGAATACGGCGGTATCCCAGTCGAGATTGACCACAGCGGCCTGGGCCCCGGCTGTCATCAGCGTGGCGGCGGCGAGCAAAACACGAATTGTCTGTATTTTCCTGCTATACATTGCGGTTTACCAACGATTCAACTAACGTCCCTGCTTCAGCTTGATCCATAGATAAATCAATTATTTACCAAAAATACTGATGAAGCTACTCGACAACTTCAACATTTTGCTGATCGTCCTGGCCGGCATCGGCTTTCTCGTCTTCGGCGGCTGGATTCTCGCGACGCCGCTCGAGGCCCTGGCGCGCTTTGGCATCATCCTGGCCCCCGAAACGGTGCACCGTATCGAAATTCGGGCGTTTTATGGTGGATTAGAGATCGGCCTGGGGCTGCTCTTACTGAAGTTTGCGATTGACCGCACCTACCGACGGGCGGGGCTTTGGCTGGTCTTTGCCAGCTACGGCGCTCTGGCGGGGGGCCGGATTGTCGGCATCGTGGCGGAGACCGGACCAACCCCACAGATGGCCTGGATTGCCCTGGCGGTGGAGCTTTTCTTCGGCATACTCGGCGCCGTTGCGCTGCTTGCTGGGCGCGGGGGGGCCGAGGCATGAACGCACAACCGCACATCGCCGTGAGCGAGCAGCTCGACGATGTCCGTTACGAGATCCGGGGTGCGCTGGCACGGCGCGCTCAGGAGCTGGATCGGCAGGGTTACGAAGTGCTGCACCTCAACATCGGCAACCCGGGGCGTTTCGGCTTTCGCACCCCGGAAACCATGCGCCTGGCCATTATCGAAAATCTGTCGAGCAGCGAGGCTTATTGCCACCAGAAAGGCATCTTCCCAGCCCGGGAAGCGGTGGTCATGCAGCAGCAGAACCGCGGCATCATGGACGTGACGGTCGATGACGTCATCATGGGCAACGGCGTCAGCGAGCTCATCGACCTGCACCTGCGTGCGCTGCTCAACATCGGGGATGAAGTCTTGATTCCGTCGCCAGACTACCCCCTTTGGACCGCCGCCGTATCGCTGAATGGCGGTAAAGCGGTGCACTACCCCTGCCCGGCGGAAAACCATTTCCAGCCGGACCTGGAGGCGCTGGAAAGCCTGATCACCGACCGAACGAGGGCGCTGGTGGTCATCAACCCCAACAACCCCACGGGCGCCGTCTATCCGCGGAGCACGCTGGAAGCCATGGCCGAACTGGCGCAGCGCCATCAGCTGGTCATGATGAGCGACGAAATCTACGACCAGGTGCTGTTCGATGACGCGGAGTTTGTGCCGATGGCCACGCTGGCGACCGACACGCTGTGCATCAGCTTTGGCGGCCTCTCAAAGGTATACCGCGCGTGCGGCTACCGGGTGGGCTGGAGCATCACCAGCGGTAACCGATCCAGCGCTGAGGACTTTCTGATCGCCACGGAAATGCTGGCCTCGCTGAGGCTGTGCAGCAACGTGCCGGGCCAGTGGGCGGTGCAGACGGCGCTCGGCGGCTACCAGAGCGTCCAGGAACTGATTCGGCCGGGTGGCCGGCTTTACGAAAGTCGCCGAACGGCCATCCAAGCCGCGGCAAAAAGTCCCTGGCTCGACCTGATGGCGCCCGCCGGCGCCCTTTACATATTTCCGACCGTCAGAGGCCTGGACCACTTTGATGATCACCAGTTTGCGATGCGGCTGCTGGAGCAGTACCACGTGCTGGTTGTGCCGGGCAGCAGCTTCCACTATCCGAAGACTGACGCGCTGCGTCTGACCATTCTGCCCGACCCGGAAACGTTGGGCTCCGCCTTTGAACGCATCGAGGCACTCCTCGGTGAGATGGCCAGTGAGTGAAGGCTCCGCCGGTCGCCGCCTTTGCTGCGATGGTTGACGGCGCCGCGCCGAAGGCGGCGGTGCTCGCCCTCGGCGATTCATACACGGTTGGCGAGGGTGTCCCCCCCGCCGAATGTTGGCCTGCCCAGCTGGTGAGCCTGCTCAACCAGGACCTGGACCGTGAGCTTCCGCCGCCGCAAATCCTCGCAACCACCGGCTGGACCACCGACGAGCTCGCCGCTGCGCTGGCGGGTGAGCCGGGGCTGGGTCTCGTCCGGGATGCCGGGGTGCCTGGGACTACTTTTAAGCTGGTTTTTCTTTCCATTGGGGTCAACGATCAATATCGCGGCCGCAGTCTGAAGCGGTTCCAGGCGGGCTTTGCGGGCCTGCTCACGGCCGCTATTAGCCTGGCGGGCAACGATCCAGCCCGCGTGATTGTCGTGTCTATCCCGGACTGGAGCCAAACGCCTTTTGCGCTGTCCCGGGGCGCCGACAGGACCAAAAACGGCTCGGCAATCGACGCGTACAACGCCGTCAAGAAGACCCGCAGCGAGTCTGCCGGCGTCTTGTTCGTCGACATCACCACCCTCACCCGCGGAGCGGCCCCCGACGAATATGCGCTGGACGGCTTGCACCCCGGCTCAGCGATCTACCAACGCTGGGCACAGAAGCTGCGAGGCGCCGCAGCTGCAGCCCTGGCGCCATCGACCCATGCCTGAGCAAGCGTTGATCGGCTTATTCAGCTTGGCCTGGCTGGCCGTGCTGATCTGGCTGACGCACCGGTTTGCCGCCCGTACGCACGGTTGGCTGACCAGCTGCTTTGCCTGCGCCTTTGGCTATCTGGCCCTGTCCCTCAAGCTGGACAGCGGCGGGCCGACCCTGGCCTGGCTCGAAGGGCTTCGATGGGCGCTGTTTGGCGCGGCGCTTTACAGCTTTGTCCGGTATCGGATCGGCCGGCGCCGGGAGAAGGAGCCGGAAGACCATGCACAGCAGCGAGATTGAGGTCGCGCTATACCAGCCGGAGATACCGCAAAACACGGGCAATATTGTTCGCCTCTGCGCCAACGCCGGCGCGGCGCTCCATCTGATTGGCCCGCTGGGTTTTGTCTGGGATGACCGACGGCTGCAGCGAGCAGGTCTCGATTACCATTCACTGACTCACGTGACCCGGCATACCGACTGGGACGCCTTTCAGCAAACGTCCAAGCATGGTCGGCTGATCGCCTACTCGACACGGGGCCGCCGCCGGTTTTCCGACTTTCGGCACGAGCCCGGCGACGTTCTCCTGTTCGGCCCAGAGACCCGCGGCCTGCCCGATGGGATTCTAAGCGGCTGCCACGCCACGCTGACTATTCCAATGGTGCCAGCGTCGCGCAGCATCAACCTGTCAAACTCGGTGGCAATCGGTGTCTATGAGGCCTGGCGCCAGCTCGGATTTGACGGGGAAGTGACGAACCAGATCCGGTAAACTGGAGACGTGACCAGCTTCCTCCTTTCCCCGGGCATGCTGCTGCTGTATCTGATTGCCGGCTGCGGCGCGGTCGTGCATTTTCGCGGCCAGGTGCGCTTCAGCCCGCTGCGCCAGCTCACGTCCTTCACGACCTTCCTATCGCCGGTCAACGCGTTCATGTATCTGTTTTCCGCGGTCCCGAACCGACCGTATCTGGATACAGAGCTGATTCCCCAGCTCAAAATGCTTCAGGACAACTGGGAAGTGTTTCGAGACGAAGCACGCGCGCTGCATGAGGACGGTGAGGTCCGGGCCTCCGATAAGCTGGATGACGTCGGATTCAACTCCTTTTTCCGTCGCGGGTGGAAGCGCTTTTACCTCACCTGGTACGGCAAGTCGCTGCCCTCAGCGGAGGCGCTTTGCCCGAATTCCGTGGCGGTGCTCAAGCAGCTGCCGGGCCTCAAGGGCGCCATGTTTGCGATGCTGCCAGGCGGCGGTCAGCTGATGCGGCACCGGGATCCCTTTGCCGGGTCGCTGCGCTACCACCTGGGCCTGGTTACCCCCAACAACGACGACTGCCGCATCTTCGTCGATGGGCAGATGTATGCGTGGCACGACGGCGAGCACGTGCTGTTCGACGAGACCTACATCCACTGGGCAGAGAACCAGACCGACAGCGACCGGATCATCCTGTTCTGCGACATCGAACGCCCGATGAGCAACCGCTTCGCGCAGTGGTTCAACCACCTCTTCGGGCGGCTGGTGATGGCGGCATCGAGCAGCCGGAATCATCCTGACGAGCCGGTGGGGTTCCTCAATCGGGTGTTCGGAGTGGTCTATCCGCTGCGCAAAATCGGCAAGAAGATCAAAACGCTCAACAAGCCGCTCTATTACCTCCTCAAATACGCCATCTTCGCCGGCGCGCTCTACCTGCTGATCAGTCCTTGGATCTGAATTTTCGCCAGCTCGGAGATCCTGATCACCCACACGTTGTGATCGTTCACGGGCTCTTCGGGTCAGCCAGTAACTGGCAGAGCATCGCCCGAAAACTGCAGAACGCATTCTGCCTGTGGCTGGTGGACCTGCGTAATCACGGCGACTCACCGCACAGCGACACGATGGACTACCCGGCGATGGCCGATGACCTGGCGGCCTTCATCCGGCATCACTGTGGTGGAAGCGCCTGTCTGATCGGCCACAGCATGGGCGGTAAGGCCGCGCTGGCGGCGGCCCTGCGGCATTCCGGCGCAATCCGCGCTGTCATGGCGATGGACAGCGCGCCGCTGACCAATCGGTCTGGCTTCGCCGCCTACACGCGGGCCATGATGGACATCGATTTAACCCGCCTCGCATCGCGCACTGACGCGGACAGCGCGCTGGCGCCGGTCATTCCGGAACGCGGCATCCGGGATTTTCTGCTGCAGAATCTGCGGCGCGGAGACCAAGGCTGGCAGTGGCGGCTGAATCTTCCCGTGGTGGCGGCTGCGCTGGAAACCGTCAGCGGCTTCCCCACGATCGAGGGGCGTTTCGACGGCCCGGTGATGTTTCTTCGGGGCGGGGATTCCGACTACGTGCCGGACGACATCGTGGAACGCTGCGCGCCGCAGTTTCCCCAGGCGACGATGGCCACCATCGCCAACGCTGGCCATTGGCTGCATGCCCAGCAGCCGCAGCAGGTAACCGACGCCGTCATCCGCTTTCTCGCGGCCTGACGACGCTCAGCGGTCGCCACCGCGCCGGCGTCAGGCGCGGTCTCGGGCGACCGCCTCGATTTCTGACTTCAGCTCGGGATGGCGCGCGAGCAGCGTGCGAAAGTCTTTGGTGAACAGCGTCAGCAGGTCGGTAAAGCCCTCGGAGACGACGCTGACCTTACGCGGAGCGTCTTCCAGCAGGGCCATCTCTCCGAAAAAGTCACCGCGGCCGAGGATGACGTCAGCGGGGTCCAGCACCACCCGGGCAGCGCCAGAGGAGATGAAGTACATGCAGTCGCCTCGCTCCCCCTGGGTGATGACCTGCTCTCCCGGCAGGACCAGCCGGGGCTTCAGCATCCGGCAGACTTCTTTCTGCTGATCTTCCGGCAGGCCGGCAAAAAACGGCATGTTTTGAACCAGCTTTTGGGCCTCGAGCCCCAGGTCGAGGGTCGGGCGCTGGATCTTGGCCGCGTGGGTGTCCACCTCCCGCTTGAGATCGCTGTACACCTCCTTACTGATCGCCGACTGGGCCCGCATGTTTTTGTACTCCGCGTACTCGAGGCGCACCGCAATCTGTTCGAGCAGCGCCTCCTCAAGACCGGCCGCGTATTCCGGATAGGCCGCGCGCAGGCACTGCAGCGCCGCGCTGTGTTCGCTCAGCCGCTCCTGTAGCACCGCGGCGAGCTCAACGGCCAGCTCGGGCTGAGCAAGCTCATTCACCATCTGCTGCTGAGCCAGTTTCCGCAGGCCCATCGTCGTCGCCTGCAGGTATTCAAAGCGCTGCGCGAGCTGGCGGGTCAGCGGGCCCGTCAGCCCCAGCCGGCGCTGAAGCTGCGCCGCTGCCGCCATCTGCCATCCGAGCTTGAGCGTATTGGCATCGGCCGCCTCATAACCCGGTCGACCGTCGGCCTTGATGCCGTCCTGCAGGTCGTTGACCCCGCGCAGCAGCCGCCGCATGGTTTCCGAGGAAATCAGCCCCTGGTCCAGCTGCTCCTGGTAAACCTGCTGCTCGCGGGCGGTCATCACTTTCAACCCCACCTGCAGCCACGCCTCATGACTGATGGTGGCCGCCTCGCCGCCGGACTGGGCAGCCGCCTGCTTAGCCCGCTTCTGATAGGGCTGAGACACTTTGGAGGCCAGCGTGTCGGGCAGGTCAGAAGACCGGGCCACATCGCTGAGGCTCTCACCCACCCCCGCCAGGCCGAGGCTCAGCGCCCGGTCACGCACCGCCAGATCCACCGCGCTGAGCTTATCCAGCCCGAAAGCTTTCATCACCAGCTGTACGGTGGTGGCGTTCACCGCCAGGGTGACCAGCACAAAGCCGGTCACGAGCGTACCCACAAAGCTGCGAACCTCTGGCGAAAATCCCTCGTTTTCCATCACGGCCAGCGCCAGCGCCAGCGAAACAGCGCCGCGCAGACCACCCCAGAACATTACGGCACGGTAGCCTACCGCCACGGCCTGGGCCCAGCCGAGCTTCGACAGCACCGGCACCAGCCCAAAGATCAGGGCAAACCGGGCCGTGAATGCGGCCAGCACGAGCACCCCCAGCCACAGGAAGTGCGTTGTGGTGAACTCAGCCAGAATCCCGGGCACCGCAATGCCGACCAGCACAAAGATCACCGAGTTGGCCAGGAAGCCCACCTGCTCCCAAACACCTTCCATCTCGTGCCAGCCGTCGCGACTGAAGATGCTGCGCCCGCGCGAACCGAGCACCAGCGAAGCGGTGACAACAGCCATCACGCCTGAGACGTGCAGGTAGTGCTCGGCGAGCAGGAACGACAGGTAAGCCAGCGTCAGAGTAAGGGTAATTTGGGGCAGCACGGCGTCCCCCAGCCACTCCATCAGGCCAGTGAAAATCCGCGCCAGGATGTAGCCTACCGCGATGCCGCCAAAAAACACCTTGGCAAAAGCCGCGATGCCGGCGAGGGCGCCCGCGTCCGACTCACCGAGCACCATGGCCGACAGGATGGTAAAAACCACGATTGCTGTGGCGTCGTTAAACAGACTCTCACCCTCAACCAGGATCGCCAGACGCTTGGGCGCCCCGAGATCTTTAAAGATCGCCACCACCGCCACCGGATCGGTAGCGGAGACGATGGCGCCAAGCAGCAGGCAGACCAGGAGCGCCATGCCGGTCACCGCCTGCAGGACCAGCCCGACAAACACCGTTGAGATGAGCAGGCCCACAACTGCCAGCATCAGGATCGGGGCGATGTCCTCCATCAGTCGGCGTACGTCGATGGCGAGCGCCGACTCAAAGACCAGCGCGGGTAGAAAAACAAACAGGATCGTTTCGGAGGTGATATCCAGCGCGTGCAGGGCGTCCAGCATGTCGCTGAATATGCCGATATTCATACCCTGGCCCAGGCTGTGCTCAAGGTAACCAATCGCGCAGCCAATCGCCGCCAGCATGACGGTATAAGGAAAGCTCAAGCGTGCGGCCAGAGGCCAAACCAGCACCGCGAGGGTCAGCAGCCCGCTCAGCCCCAGCACGGTTAACCAGACGTGTTCCATCATCGATCCCCGATCCCCTTCGCGAGATCAAGTATAGCCGACGGGGAAAAGGCCGCTGCTGGGCGAGCGTCTGGGGATGCCCGAGACTCGCGGAATTTCGTGGGGTTGAGCTTTTCGGGGTTGCAGGAACGACGATCGAACGCCGGCCCCTTACGCCTAGCAGTGTGTTGAAAAACGCGGTTATTCGGCACGCTGCGTTCGGCACATGGATGTGCCGGCATTTTCCATGGCTACGAGCCATGGAAAATGTGAGCCAAGTGAAAATCGCATTTTTCACTTGGCGTTGTTGCCATCTCCATAATCATGGGCCACGGTTGGCTTTTTCAACAGCCCGTTAGTCGGTTTCGATGCGCGGTTCGCGGGACATCAGGTTGCGCACGCCGTCGCGGGGGGTGATCTCGCCGGTCACGATCCGATAGATCTGCTCTGAAATCGGCAGTTCAACGCCGGTAGCAGCGGCAAGCTTCAACAGCGCCTGCGCTGTCCCGACCCCCTCGACCACCTGCTGGATTTCCCGCAGCGCCTCCTCATGGCTGCGTCCCTCGCCGCGAGCCAAGCCATAGCGGCGATTGCGGGACAGATCTCCGGTACAGGTCAGCACCAGATCACCCATGCCGGAGAGCCCGGTCAGCGTCTCGCGCCGGCCTCCGAGCGCGTCGGACAGCCGCATCATTTCGGCCAGGCCGCGGGTGATCATCGCCGCGCGGGCATTCGTCCCCAGAGCGATGCCGTCGGCGATCCCGGTGCCGATCGCCATCACGTTTTTCATGGCGCCCCCGAGCTCTGCGCCGACAATATCGTCGGTTCGATAGGCGCGAAAGCTGCCGTGGTGGAACACGCGCACGATGTCCTCGGCCAGACCGGCATCCGGCGATGCCACCGTCACGGCGGTGGGCAGATCTGCCGCCACCTCGCGGGCAAACGAGGGCCCGGTCAGGATGGCGCCGCTGTCGTGAGCAGGCAGCAAATCCTGAGCCACCAGGTGCAGCAGCCGACCGGTATCGGGTTCAAAGCCTTTGCTCGACCAACAGATTCGGGCTCCCGCTGCCAGCAGTGGGGCCGCCAACTTCAGGGTCGTCGCAAATGCGTGGCTGGGCACCGCGATCATCACCAGCGGAGCGCCGGCAACGGCGCGCGCCAGTTCAGGCTCAGGCGTCAGAGAATCAGGAAAACGAAAGCCGGGAAGGTATTGGCGGTTAGCGTGGTCCGCCGCCATCGCCTGAAGCTGCTCAGCCGACCTTCCCCAGAGCCGCACGGGGCGACCGCTGCGAGCGGCCTGCATGGCCAGCGCCGTGCCCCAGGAGCCAGCTCCCAGGACACAGAATGGAACGCTTGAATCGTTCAAGCAGCCGCTGCTCAGGCGCTGCCGCCAGCCTGAGCTTGCTCGAAGCGCTTGCGGACCTGATCAGCGTAGAGCTGGTCGAAGTTGACCGGCTGCAGCAGCAGCGGCTGGAAGCCGCCGTGAGACACCAGCTCAGCCACCTGCTGACGGGCGTAGGGAAAGAGGATAGTCGGGCAGTAGGCGCCAAGCGTCGCCTGAAGCTGCTCCTGCTCGAAGCCCTCCAGACCGAAGATGCCGGCCTGCTGCACTTCCGCCAGGTATGCCGTCTTGTCACCCAGCTTGCAGGTCACCGTCACGATCAGCACCACCTCATACTGGCCTTCACCCACGGCCTGAACGCGCTGCTGGAGATTCATCTTCAGCTCGGGCTCTCCCCGCTCGGCAAAGATGCCGGGAGCGCCCGGCGATTCGAACGAAACGTCTTTCAGAAAGAGTTTCTGGACCGTAAAGCGCGATTGTTGCGCCGCTTCAGGCTGCGCGCCCGCTGCGTTGTCTTCTTCAGCCATGGTAATTCCTTCGGTAGGTTGGTCAGTAAATCAGTGTTGGATCGAGATCATTTCTTCGCGCGAGTCACCGGCAGCTGATCGGCAACCCATGCCGTCAGCCCGCCCCGCAGCCAGTGAACTTTGCTGAAGCCGGCTTTAACCAGCTTGCGGCAAATCTGCTCAGACACCATGCCGTTTTTGCAGTAAACCGCCAACTCGCTGTCTTTCCAGTCCTTCAGCGGTTTGTTTGCCGGCTCGATCGACGATGGCAAAATGTTTCGGGCGCCAACGATGTGCCCCCGGCCAAAATCAGCGCTCGCGCTGACGTCGATGACAACCGGGTCAGCACGGTTGATGAGCTGGGTCAGCAGCGCCGGGCTCAACGAAGCAAACCCTCGCTTCAGGTGCCGGATTTCGGTCACAATCAAGGCGACCACCAGGCCCGCAAACATGACGATCAGCAGCGGATGATTGGAAGCAAATTCGGGCAAGCGTTCGAGCATCGGGGATCTTGAGTTTGGCAAAATTCAGCCGGCAATTGTGCATGTATAGGCGAAAAACCGCCAATCAAGAGCCCTGCACCGGATCACCGTCGATCATACGGGCCCAATCCGCCAGGCAAACGCGTGCATGGCAGGGCCGCCCTCGGGGAAAACTCCGTCGCCGTTGCGCCGCAGCGCCCATGGGTGCGCGGGGCTGCCAGGGTAGACGAAAGTCTCGGGCCGCCCTGCCGTTTCTTGCGCTGATTCTCGCCGTCGCCGCGGCAAGCATTTTCACCCCGGATGCCAGGGCCCAGGATCAGGAGCAGCTCGAGCAGCAGCTCGCTGAGGCGCGTCGCAAGCTGGCACAGGTCCAGCGGGAGGTGGAAGCCAGCCAATCCGGCTACGCTCGGGAAACCGCTGCCCTGCGGGCCGTCGAGAAGGACATCAGCGCGACCCGACGATCGATGGCAACCCTGACGGATCAGATCGCAAAGCAGGGCGAGGAGATCTCGCGGCTCGAACAGCGCGCCAGCGAACTGCAGAGCGAGCTGACGACGGAAACCGGTCGCCTCGCCAGCCTGGTTCGCAGGACCTGGATCAGCGGTCGGGGGTCTGGCCTGCGGACCCTGTTGAGCATCGATGAGTTCTCGACCGCCGCACGGCAGCTGCACTTTCAGCGAATCCTGGCGCAGGCCAGGTCGAAGCAGCTCACCCGGCTGCGCGAAGGCCTGGCGGATCTCCTGGCAGTCCGTCTCGAAGCCGCCGGGGTACGCGAGCGGATGGAGAAGCAGCGCGGCGAGCTGCAGCTGCAAGAGCAGGCGCTGGAGGCCAGTCGGCGCCAGCGTGCCGGGGCGGCCGCGGCGCTCCGAGCAGCCATCGATCGTCAGGAGCAGCGTTCGCAGGAGCTGCGCGCTGACACGGAGCGGCTCAACCGGCTGCTGGAAGAACTGGCAACGCTGTTTGCCGATATTCCCGATCAGCTGGATGCGGCTTCGGGGCTACCCACACCCGCCGGCCACCTGCAGCTGCCGGTGGCCGGTCGAATTGTCAAAGGCGCTGGTGCCGCCAAAGCGGACGGAATGCACCGCTTCGGCATGCTGATCGAGGCTGAGCCGGGGGCCCCGGTGAGCTCGGTGTCCTACGGCCGGGTCGCCTACGCCGACTGGCTGCGAGGCTTCGGTCTGCTCACCATCGTTGATCATGGGGACGGGTATCTGACGCTCTACGCGTTCAACGAAAGTCTTTATCGCGAAGTGGGCGATTGGGTGGGGCCCGGCGATATCATCGCCGCTGCCGGAGCGAGCGGCGGCCGAACCGCGCCAGCGCTCTATTTTGAGCTGCGTCGCAACGGCACGCCTATCGATCCACGGCCCTGGCTGCAACGAAGCCGCTAGCCACCCCTCGCCAGCGGGCCGCCTAAAACCCGTGAAATGAAGCCAATTCATGCTTACCAGCCTAGAATCATGACTTCTGGCCGAGCAATACGTGAATGTTTTGTTATTTAGATGAATTGAATTCATTCATACAACCATTTAAATCTCTTGAAATGGCGCAGGGGCGTCCGTATCTTTTGAGTCCTGGCCAAACGGACTGGCCTGGCACCGCCTCACGGAGGCGGTGGGCAAAGGACGGCCCTCGTGCAGCTCGGCTGCCGGGCTGACATAAGGAGTTTGTCGGGGCACATCGAGTAATCCCCTCCCCTCCCCTCGCTCGATGTGCCTTTTTTTATCCCCGCCCCTCGGCTAACCTCGCGTGCTCTCGTCACGGATCCAGCAGCAGGAAAATAAGCTATGAGCCAATCGAACCCGCAGCGTTTCAGCAGCAAAATCGCCATGGTCACCGGTGCCTCACGAGGGATTGGCGCAGCGGTGGCATCGCAGCTCGCCGCTGAAGGCGCCCACGTCGTGTTGGTTTCCCGGGACAAAGATTCGCTGGCCGAAGTCGCCGCTTCGATCTCCGAGCATGGCGGCCAGGCGACCGTCATGAGCTGCCACGTCGGACGGGTCGAGGCGATCGATCAGCTCATGGGTCAAGTTGAGCAAGAGCTTGGCCGGCTGGACTGTTTGGTCAACAACGCAGGCACCAACCCGTATTTCGGCATGGCCGGCGACGCCGAGGAGTGGGCGTTCGACAAAACCTTTGCGGTGAACCTCAAAGGACCTTATTTCCTGAGCGCCCGAGCCGTGAAGCTGATGGCGAAAAACGGCGGCGGATCGATCGTTAACGTCGCGTCTATCGAGGGGCTGCAGCCGGCACGCCAGCACCTGCTGTACGCGATGAGTAAGGCCGCGATGATCAACATGAGCGTCGGCTTTGCCAAAGAGTATGGGCCGGACGGCATTCGCGTGAACACCGTTTGCCCCGGGGTGGTGGAA
Organism: Pseudomonadota bacterium; assembly: GCA_039033415.1. Taxonomy (NCBI): domain Bacteria; kingdom Pseudomonadati; phylum Pseudomonadota; species Pseudomonadota bacterium. The sequence goes on from JBCCCR010000051.1 coordinate 21,693, forward strand.
ACGCGCCTAGCTAAAGCGCTCACCGAAAACCCTCAGGTGCAGAAAATGCTCAAATACACCCCCGCCGGGCGCCATGCACAGCCCGAAGAGATGGTCGAAGGGATTCTCTACCTGCTGTCCGACGGCGCAAGCTACACCACGGCCACCACCCTGACGATGGATGGCGGCACGTTGACCAACGCCTTCTGACTAGAAATTTTCGGCGATTTTTGCTAACGTTTCGGGTTGATCCGGTTCTGGATCGCCTCATCCTACGCTTTGGTCTTGAGGCGGAACTTAACCGACGCTTAGCACTCTAATTCGAGAGTGCTAAAACTGGAGCTAGCGATGAGTACCGCTTTGGTGTCAAAAAATCTGCCCGTACCTTCGGCCACCGGGAGCCTCGAGTCCTACGTGAACGCGGTCAACCAGGTGCCTGTACTGACCTTTGACGAAGAGCAGGGGCTGGCCAGACGTTTCCGTGACAGCGGTGATCTGGAGGCGGCTCGCGGGCTCATCATGGCGCACCTGCGGTTTGTGGTGCACGTCGCCCGCAGCTACTCCGGTTACGGGCTTGCCCTCGGCGACCTCGTTCAGGAAGGCAACATCGGCCTGATGAAAGCGGTTAAGCGCTTCGACCCCGATCAGGGCGTTCGTCTGGTGTCCTTTGCGGTGCACTGGATCCGAGCCGAAATGCACGAATTCATTCTGCGCAACTGGCGGATCGTGAAAGTCGCGACCACCAAGGCGCAGCGCAAGCTGTTCTTCAACCTCCGTAAATCAAAAAAACGGCTGGGCTGGTTGAACCACAAAGAAGTGCAGGCGGTGGCCAAAGACCTGGGCGTGAAGCCCGAGGTCGTGGTCGAGATGGAGTCGCGGCTGTCCGGTCAGGACATCGGATTCGACAACCCGGTTGATGACGACGACACGCGGCCTTCCCCGACGAGCTACCTGCGGAGCAAAACGGTCACCGATCCGGCGCTATTGGCCGAGGCGGACGACCTGGAGAATCACAACAACGGTCTGCTTTATGAAGGCCTGGATCAGCTCGACGACCGGAGCCAGGACATCATCCGCAGCCGCTGGCTCGAAGACCGGAAGATCACGCTTCAGGAGTTGGCCGACCGCTACTCGGTGTCAGCCGAGCGGATTCGCCAGCTCGAGGCAAACGCGCTCAAAAAAATGCGCGCTTCCATCGCCGCCTGAGCGACACCGGCTGCCCCGCTTACCGAAGCGGGGCACCCGGCATTCCTGCCGATTTTTTCATTCACACCGTCTCAGCGCAGCTGACGAACTACTCGGTAGCGTCGGTTGCCGGTTTGCTCCAGCTCGCGACGCGTGAGGTCAAGCTCCCCGTTGAGCCAGTATCGTCTGGTTCGAGCCTGCACCTGCCGCGAGACAACAATGACGCCATTGCCGATATATAAGACGTCTTCGGGTCTTAGGGCAGCGATCGACAGCTCCCGCGCAATTTTCTTGCCGCCGTTATACCGCGCCTCCATACGGGCCTTTTCATTCAGCAGCCCAGGGGCCAACACATCGATCTCGGCAGCTGCGGGCTCCAGAGTCCGGCGAACCCGGTAACGGCTCGCAGACTCCTGCTCCAGCTCGGGCCGGCTCAAATCCAGATTGTCGGACAGCCAGTAAACCCGGTTTCGGGTGCCGGCCGCCCGGACCACCGCAACCACGCCGTCCATCACAAACAGCAGATCCCGCCGCTTGAGGTCCGCGCTGCTGATGGTCTCATCGATGGATTTACCGCTGTTCACCCGACGTTCCAGCGCCTGTTTCGCCGCGACCGATTTCTCGACGCTTTCCGGCGTCAGCGCATCCGTTTCCTCAGCGCTCGCCGGCTCATCACCCTCATCTCCCAGGTCTTGGCCCTGATCAGCGATCGCCACCGACGTAGACGGTTCCGCCTGCGCGGCAGCGGGCGCAAGATCGCTGCTCGCTGGCTCCGCAGCTTGCGGGGAATCCTCTGATGTCTGTTCGACAACCGGCGACTGGCTGACCTGCGGCGAATCAGCCACCGCTGGCCCGCCCGACGAGTCCTCATTCGGCACCGGCTGATCCGAAGACGCGCCGGGAGCACGGCCGAGATCGGGCTTTTGAACCCGCTGGCGACCGAGCAGTTCGTCGGCCCCGGGGATCGCCACCTTCAGATTCTCGACCTGGCTGCGCGACGAATCGCGAAGCGCCTGGGAAGCGTCGCTGGGCCGAGGCGTCGTTGCTCTGGGGGCGTCCGGCGCGAGCGGCGCGGCCGACTCACCGCCTAAATCGTCGCCCTCACCCAGCCAGATGCTGATGCTCTGCGCTTCGCTGTCTTCGAAGCGCACGGCGCCCGGTTCAGCGGCTGCCGCCAGCTGTTTGCCGATCATTGCGTGCCAGCGCTCCGGCGCAACAACCCGCAGCGTTTGCCCTTGCTGGCTGGCCTGCCGCCCGAGTGACGACAGCTCCTGCGCAGCCTGCCCGGACACCAGCTCAGCGCCGCTGATCAGCAGGTCCTGCGAGTTGGCCGCCTGCCCCACGCAAAGCCACAGCAGCGCCGCTGATACCCCTCGCCGGAGCGGGCGTGCAATCGTCAAGCTGCGCCGTCGGTGGGGGTACCCCGCTACCATGTCTTGCCACCGAGCAGTTCGCCGGCGACGCCTTTGAACGGCAGCACTTCCCAGGTATCCCAAACGCCCGCAGCGAAGTAGGGGTCA